>NZ_CAXUPU020000030.1:0-99117 GCF_964252755.1 Caballeronia sp. LjRoot29
CCCTCTAAGGGTGGAATGGTGGCGGGCGCTCGCACGCAGCGGGCGGCGCCATTGCCAAATGGTGCCGGCGCCACATTTTGCTGGCCGCTAATGCACGTGCTTTCGAATCCGCGCCGACGCCTGAGCCAGGTCCTTCCACGCCGCTTCATTCGGTGCGAACGTCGCGCGGATATAGGACACGAGATCGGCTATCTGACGGTCATCGAACGAATCCTTGAAACCCGGCATGTAACCAAGCGCGTCGGTTGCGGGGGCATCGATGCCATTTTGGATCACGTTCAGCAGGTTATCGGGTGTGGCTTCGCTCACGCTGGTGTTCAGCGAGAGCAGCGGACGCACCCCGAAGTTGCCAACACCGCCGGTCGCGGCATGACAGACGGCGCAAGCGCCCTCAAAGATCCGCCGCCCGCTATCGAGTCCTTGCAAGGTCACGGCATCCGCTGCGGCGGCATGCGCGGGTTTCGATAACGGCGTTTCGACCGGTTGCGGTTGCAGTTGCGGTTGCGGCGACAGCGACGCCACGTAGTGCGCCATCGCGCGCACGTCCTCTTCCGGCAACGTCGACAAGCTCGCGACAACCGGCGCCATTGGGCCGGCTGCAACGCCATGCTCATGCGAAAAACCGGTCTTGAGATAGTCATACAGCGCCTGCTCGGTCCACTGCACCGGCGCTTTCGAATTGGCGACAAGCGACGGCGCCACCCAGCCTTCCGCGCTGCCGCCCGTCAGATATAAACGGCCGCCCTTTTCAGCGCCGAATGCATTGCGCGGCGAATGGCACGCGCTGCAATGCCCGGCGCCATCGACGAGATAAGCGCCGCGATTCCATATCGCTGAACGTGTCGGGTCGGGCTTGAACTCGCCCTGCTTCAGATAGAGCGCATTCCATCCCGCGACCAGCGCGCGCTGATTCAACGGAAACGGCAAGCGTGTGACCGGCGGCGCATTGTCGACCGCCGGCTGCGACATCAGGTATGCGTAAAGCGCAGTCATGTCCGCCTCGCTCATCTTCGTGAACGCGGTGTACGGGAACGCGGGATAGAGATGATGCCCGTCGCGTGAAATGCCCTGGCGCATGGCCCGGTCGAATGCGGCGAACGACCAGTTGCCGATGCCCGTCTTCGGATCGGGCGTCAGGTTGGTCGTGTAGACCATGCCAAAAGGTGTCTCGAGACCGAGGCCGCCGGCGTTCACCGCGCCGCCGGGTGCGGTATGGCAGACCGCACAATCCCCGAACTCGGCAATCTGCCGACCGCGAGCGATGGTGGCGTCCGACCATGTCGATGCAGCGGGTCGCGCGATAGGGTCAATCGACGCTCGCAGGGGCCACAGCGTGCAAGCCAGCCCGATGAGGCTGCCAACACCGCCGGCAGCGAGCGCGGTCCACAGCGAGCGTTTTGCGCGTCGTGGCGGGTTGCTGATCGTGCCAACTGTACCGGTGGAATCCTTCCCAAGCGCCGCAAGCACACGCTCCGGCGTGAACGGCGGCGCTCGGAAACGCACGCCAGTTGCGTCGTAAAGTGCATTGGCAATAGCCGCTGCAGCCGGGGAGACATCTATTTCCAGGCGATCGCCGGCAGTGGCCTGCGCAGCGAGTTCGCCAGACGCCGCCGATGCCGATGCCGATGCCGGTGCAAGTTCGTGCGATACAGCCTGCGTGCCTAGCGTCTGGTCGTGAGACGGCCGTGCCGTAAGTTGTAGACCGAGAGCACGGGAGGCCGCAGCAGCGATCTGCCGGGCTGGAACGCCATTCAACCTGCCGATGCGGCGCCGTCCGCTTGCCCGCCCCGCTACCACCCGTTTGAGCGCGACGTCGCCGGTCAGGCGGTTTACATCGAGATCGACGATCCACGCCGAGTAGTCGGGCGTCCGGTTGGGGTTATCGATGGATGACGAGTTGTGTTCGTCGAACGCGAAACCGCGGCCGTGAGCGACTGCGTTGCCAGCGCGGCGCGTCTTGCGATTCTGATGATCGGCGTTCCACGCTGCCCGCTGCGCCACCGTGTCGATCAACTCCCGCGCGCCGCCATGCTCAACCGGGTCGAGATGATCGAGACGAAACGAAACCGGATCGCGATGATTGTCGCGTGCGATTTCATCGACGAACGACTCGCGTGCAAAGGTATGCGCCGAGCGAGGAATCAGCGTGGCGGGATCGTCGACAAGCGACGTCGCACGCGGTAAAGCATAAGGACCCGGATGTTGTGCGACTGCTTCGCCGCCCGTTAAGCCCGGCGTTCGCGCCATGTATCGCCAGTCGAGCAGCGCGCCCTCGCCGTCCAGCGACGCAGCGACAGAAACCGCTGCCTCCTTGACGTGAGACACCGCCACGTAACCGCCGACGCACATCGACCGGCCAGTTTCCGCCATCAAGACAACCGCAGCGAGCGCGGCATGCGTGGCGATTAGCGGATCGGTGTGGTCATCGTTTGCATCGTTCGCACTGAGGGAGTGCAACGCAAAGCGCTCGGGCGGCAGGCCCGTGACAGCAGCTAGATTCGCCCGAAGATCGACAATGTCGGGGGCATTGGTCCAGACTGCGATGCTACCGGCGTCGTCACACGCAATGGCCTCGCACGCCACCAATCTGTGCGCCGGAATCGGCCATGTGTAATGCGCTTCCTGCTGCAAGCCCGAATGTTGCACGGGCAGAGAGCCAGAATCAGCGGCATGCTGCGAACGAGCCGATAACACCAGTTGGCAAGCAGCATCGCGCGCTTGCTCGAAACGCTCAGCCACGAACGCGGCCACATTTCCCGCGACCACCCAGCGCACGCCCGCTTCAACGCTCAACTGTTGCGCAGACGCGAGCAACGCAGCGTCAGCTTCTGCCAGCACGCACGCGTGAAGGATCGACTCGGGCATCAGCACGGGTCCGCCAGAACTGCCTTCGTGCACGGCGTCCATTACGTCGGGTCCATTACAGGGCGTCCATTACATGAGTCCAATGAGTCAACGTTTTTGTTCGCGTTTCAAATACTCGGCCGCGCGATGCACCGCCTGCATGATCTCAATGTGCGTGCCGCAACGGCACAAGTTGAAGCGCAGCGCGTCGCGGATATGGTCGTCATCGGGTTCGGGATTGCGATCGAGCAGCGCCTTCGTGCTCATGATCATGCCGTTGAGGCAATAGCCGCATTGCGCCGCTTGTTCATCGATAAAAGCCCGCTGGATCGGATGCAGCGCATCCAGCGTTCCAAGCCCTTCCAGCGTGAGCGTCTCACGTCCAATAGCTGCCGCAACCGGCACGACGCATGAGCGCGCCGGACCACCATCCAGCAACACCGTGCACGCACCGCACTGGCCGAGACCGCAACCGTACTTCGGACCGTTCAGTTCGAAGTCGTTGCGCAGCACGTACAGCAAGGGGGTGTCGCGGGTCACGTCGACCGTGCGAGTGCTGCCGTTGACGGTCAGCGTCAACGGTCCGGAAACGGATGCGGCGGAAGCAGAGACGCTCATCTTCTAGTCATCGAATCAAGACCGCCTGCGGCAATGCGTTCGGGCATTGCCGCGGCAGCCGGGTCGAAATATCAAGCGGCAGCAGGTGTTGCCTGCTTGGCCGACGGCGACTTCAGGGGCTCGTTGAACACGTCGTAAGCGAACACCCATGCCGGATCTTCGTTCGTGCGCAGCCACGTGTTGTTATGCGAGACCAGTTGCACCTTCGACGCACGCTCCGCCCGATTCGCTTCGTACAGCGCAAACGCGCCGGCGTAATCGGTCGTCCCTACTTCGTCCAGGCAGCGCGTCAGCATGGCTGCATCTTCAATCGCCATGGCCGCGCCCTGCGCCATGTGCGGTTTCATCGGATGGCATGCGTCGCCGAGCAGCACCAGGCGGCCGCGGCTCCACAACGGCAGCGGATCACGTTCCAGCAGCGGCCACTTCGTGACTTCAGGCGTGGCGTCGATCAGCTTCTGCACCGACGGATGATAGCCCGCGAACGCCTCGCGCATTTCGTCGCGGCTGCTGGGCGCAACAGACTGCCCTGCCGGCCACTCAGCCTGCGGAACGCCAGTCACGTAATAGATTTCATCGCGCTTGGACGTCACGTAATACACCATCATGTGACGATCTTCCGACCACCACTTTACACACAGATCGAAAGGATCGGAGCCCAGCAACGACGCCGGAAATACCGCGCGATGCGCAACATAACCCGTGTAACGCGGCGGTTCCGCGCCGAGCAAATGGTCGCGGATCTTCGAGTTCACGCCGTCCGCGCCAATCACGATATCCGCGCTCTCGACGCTGCCGTCGGCAAACGTCAGCCGCACTTCGTTGTCCACTTCTTCAATCTTGCTCAGGCACTTATTGAACTCGATGGTGCCAGGCGCGACCGCACCGGTCATCAGTTCATGAAAGTCACCGCGGTGCACCGTCAGATACGACGCGCCATATTCTTTCAGCGCGAACTCGCCCAGCGGAATCTGCGCGATGGCTTCGCCCGTTTTCCAGTCGCGGCTGTACCAGTAGTCCGGGTGCGAACCCATGACGTTCAGCGCGTCTTCGCAATCCATGCGGCGCATGATCTTCATCACATTGGGACCGAGATGGATCCCCGCGCCGAGGCGCGAAAATGCGGGAGCCTGCTCGTACAGGCGAACCGAATAACCGGCGCGCTGCATCAGCGCCGCTGCTGCTGTTCCGCCAAGGCCCGCGCCAACGATCGCGATACGGGGTTTGCTCATGATGATCTCTCCATGTCTGGCGCTCGCCGATGTCGTTCAGCCGAGCCTGTTAAATGAACCTATATCGAGTGTACACATTGAATTTTTTTGAGTAAAGAAAATTTGCATTGCGTCGATGCAGGTGCGATTTATCCCTTTATTTGTGCAATTTATAAGGGTTTTCACCAATCCAAAGCATGCGTGCACCATTAAAAAAGTTTTCTGAATCTTGTTAAATTCCAATGTGTACACTAGACTTTATCGAATCAAATTACCCCAGCATTTGCCGGACCCATAACGCCGCCGCGGGCGGCCCGAAGACACACGGAGTCGACTAGATGACCAAGACCTTTCGCATCGGCCAGATCGTGCCGAGTTCGAACACGACGATGGAAACCGAAATCCCGGCCATGCTGCTTGCCCGCCAGAGCATTCGCCCGGAGCGCTTCACGTTCCATTCCAGCCGCATGCGCATGAAGAAAGTGGTCAAGGAGGAACTCGCCGCCATGGACGCGGAATCGGACCGCTGCGCGCTGGAACTCAGCGACGCGCGCGTGAACGTGCTCGGTTATGCGTGCCTCGTTGCAATCATGGCGATGGGACATGGCTATCACCGTGTGTCGCAGAAGCGTCTGCACGAGCGTACTGTCGAGAACGGCGGCGCTGCGCCGGTGATCACCAGCGCGGGCGCGCTTGTCGAAGCATTGAAGGTAATTGGGGCAAAACGCATCGTCGTGGTCGCGCCTTATATGAAGCCGCTGACGGAGCTCGTTGTGGACTACATCCGCAACGAGGGTTTTGAAGTCGTCGCCTACCGGGCGCTGGAGATTCCCGACAACCTGGACGTAGGCCGCCACGACCCGCGCCTGCTGCCGGACATCGTGAAAACCCTGCCTTACCAGGATGTCGATGCCATCGTCTTGTCCGCCTGCGTGCAAATGCCGTCGCTCGCTGCAGTGCCGCAAGTCGAGGCAATGACGGGCAAGCCGGTCATTACCGCAGCCATTGCCACGACTTACGCCATGCTGCGCGAGCTGGATCTGGAACGCGTGGTGCCGGGCGCGGGCGCGCTGCTGTCCGGTGCATATTAAGCGTACTCCTGATCGTACTTACTGATAGCTTTCGATCCATTCACGGACTCCGCGATGACCTCAACTTTTCTCTACGGCGCGAACGTCAACGCCAACGGCATTCGCCAGCATTACTTGCGCTACGGCGGCACGGAGGGCGTGCGTGCCGGCCGTCCCGCCGTGATCGTGATTCCCGGCATTACCAGCCCCGCCGTCACGTGGGGGTTTATCGGCGAGACGCTTGGCCGGCAGTTCGACACCTACGTCCTCGATGTGCGCGGCCGCGGTTTGTCAGAAGCATCGCCGACGCTCGACTACAGCCTCGACGCGCAAGCCGCCGATGTCATCGCGCTGGCTAATTCGCTCGGCCTCGAACACTATGCGCTGGTCGGCCACTCGATGGGCGCGCGCATCGCGGTCCGTGCGGCACGCAGCGCGCCGAAGGGCCTGACGCGCACGGTGCTGATCGATCCGCCCGTGTCGGGACCGGGCCGCCGCGCGTATCCGTCGAAGTTGCCGTGGTATGTGGATTCGATTCGCCTGGCTGTGAAAGGCATCGACGCCGACGGCATGCGCGCCTTCTGTCCGACGTGGACGGAAGAACAATTGCGTGTGCGTGCGCAGTGGCTGCATACCTGCGATGAACGCGGCATGCTGACATCGTTCGAAGGCTTTCATACCGACGACATCCACGCCGACCTGCCGCTGCTTCGCGTGCCTTCGCTGCTGATCACGGCCGCACGCGGCGACGTCGTACTCGATGAAGACGTGCAGGAAATGCAGACGCTTTGCCCCGGACTGTTGCACACCCGCGTGCCGGATGCCGGCCACATGATTCCGTGGGACAACGAAGCGGGCTTCTACGAAGCCTTCGGCGATTTCCTCGGCGCGAAGCTCGTCTAAATTCAGCGCAACACGAACCGACACTGACACTCATTCTTCAGGAGTCAACATGCCAATCAGCGACTACGAAATGATTGCCGCGTGGAAGCAGGTACTGACGTTGTCGAAGCTGCAGGCCGGCCAGACCGTCACCATCCTCACCAGCGCGTCCACGCATCCGCAAACGCTTTCAAGCGCACTGATCGCCACGCAGTCGATGGGCGCGATCGTCAACCGCCTCGACCTGCTGCCGGTGAACGGCGAAAAGGCGTTGAGCCGCGACTCGCTCGCGTATCTCGGCACCACGCCTCTTACCGGCAACCTGGCCGCTATCGCCGCGTTGAAGGCAAGCGATCTCGTGCTCGACCTGATGACCTTGTTGTTCTCGCCCGAGCAGCACGAGATCCTGGCCACCGGCACGAAGATCCTGCTCGCGGTCGAACCGCCCGAGGTGCTCGCGCGACTCGTGCCGACCGAAGCCGATCGCATCCGCGTACGGGCAGCGGCCGAGCGGATCAAGGCATCGCGTGAAATGCGCGTGAAGTCGAAAGCGGGGACGGAACTCGTATGTCCGCTGGGCGAGTTTCCCGCTATCTCCGAGTACGGTTTCGTCGATGAACCCGGCCGTTGGGATCACTGGCCAAGCGGTTTTGTGCTGACGTTCCCGAACGAGGGTCAAGCGAGCGGCCAGATCGTGATCGATCGCGGCGACATCCTGCTGCCGCAGAAAAAGTACGTGAACGATCCGATCACGCTGACGGTGGAAAACGGTTACGCCACGCGTATCGATGGCGGCGTCGACGCGGATTTGCTAAGCGACTACATGGCCTCGTTCAACGATCCCGAAGGTTACGCAATCTCGCATATCGGCTGGGGTTTGCAACCGCGTGCGCGCTGGTCGACGCTTGGCCTGTACGACCGCGAGGCGACCATCGGCATGGATGCCCGCGCGTTCGAAGGCAACTTCCTGTTTTCGCTTGGACCGAACAACGAAGCCGGCGGCAAGCGCACGACCACATGTCATATCGACATCCCGCTGCGCCATTGCGACGTGATGCTCGACGGCGACGCCGTGGTCCGCGACGGCGTGGTAATGGACCGATAGAACCTGACCCTTGGAGCATTCTGAATGAGCGACATCCAGAGCCACGCCGAATCGGGCGTGTACAAACAGCAGGGATTCGGCACGCCGTTGCCGGTGCAAGGCAATATCGGCTTGCTGATTGTCGACTTCGTGGTCGGCTTCGCTGACCCCAAGACTTTCGGCGGCGGCAACATTGCGCCGGCAATTGAACGTACGGTGCATCTGCTGGCCGCCGCGCGCCGGCATGGCTGGCCTGTTGCGCATAGCCGTATTGTGTACGCGGCCGACGGCAGCGACGACAACGTGTTTTCGCTGAAAGTGCCGGGCATGGCGACGCTGACCGAAGACCATCCGAACAGCGCGATCGTGCCTGAATTGACGCCGGCACGGGGCGAGTTGGTCGTACGCAAGACCGTGCCCTCCGCGTTCTTCGGCACGCAACTCGCGCCGTGGTTATCGCAGCGCGCGGTGCAAACGTTGATCGTGGCCGGTGCAGTGACGAGCGGATGCGTGCGCGCAAGCGTGGTCGATGCGATGTCGCATGGTTTCCGTCCGCTGGTTATTTCCGATTGCGTGGGCGACCGGGCAATCGGTCCACACGATGCAAATCTCTTCGACATGCAGCAGAAATATGCCGCGGTAATGACGCTCGATGAAGCGCTTTCGAGTATCGAAAAACGTCACGCCTGAGCACTCGATCATTCGCTTTTAATCACTCTGCATAACGCGCAAGCGTCCTCCGGGTTCAGCCCGCGGGACGCTTCATCACGTCCCGCAACATCTCATAAATCATTGATTTATATAGTCTTTTTATCATAAAATTCTTGCTTTCCTGATTTTGGCCTCGTAACTTTGTAAGCAACGCGACCACCGATTTTCCAGGAGACACGACTTGTCGACCCCATAGCATGAGTGCCGGTCTGATTACCTTCGGTATCTGCATGCTGGCGGGTTGCCTCTTGGTGTTGGCGATGCCGAAGCGTATTGTTAATCGTTGAGCGGGTTTGGACAAAATGAGCGGTATCTTCAGGAACCATCATGCCTACTGCAGCAGCGCTCACCCGAGGTGAACTGCTTGCGCGCAACGGCTGCCTGACCATCGTCAGGCAGCCGCTCGCGCCGGTCAAACCCGCGCCTGGTCAACCGGGCAGCGGGTCTTCCTACGTCCAGGATTCGCCGGAAATTTTCGTCGCAATACTGGACGATGGCCGCATCCTGGCGTTCAACGGCCACGTCGATCTTGGCACGGGCATCCGCACGTCGCTTGCGCAAATCGTGGCCGAGGAACTCGACGTGGCCGCCCCGCGCGTCCAGATGATCCTCGGTAATTCCGCCCTGGTGCCGAACCAAGGGCCAACCATCGCGAGCGCGACGATCCAGATATCCGCCGTGCCGCTCAGGTTTGCCGCGGCGCAAGCGCGGCTCGTGTTGATCGGGCTGGCGGCAGAGCGCTGGGGGGGCGATTCCGCTAGCCTTGCCACCGACGATGGGTATGTCATCGCGCCCGACAAGACCCGTATCAGCTTTGGCGAGTTGCTCCAGGGGCAACGGATCTCGCTGCCCATCGATTCATCGGTCACGGTGAAGGACCCGTCGACTTATCGGGTTATCGGACGGCCAACGCCGCGCGTCGATCTGCCTGCTAAAGCCACCGGCACGCTGACCTTCGTACACGACATGCGTGTGCCCGGCATGCTGCATGGGCGCGTCGTGCGGCCACCGTATGCCGGTCACGATTGCGGCGCGTTCGTCGGCAAGACGCTGATCGATGTGGACCGTGCATCGGTCGATACGCTGCCGGGTGTGCGCGGCGTGGTTGTTATCGGCGACTTCGTTGGCGTGGTGGCAGAGCGAGAGGAACAGGCGATCCGCGCAGCGCGCGCACTGCGCGTTCGGTGGCGTCCGCTGCCGCCGCTGCAGTCCCTGGATCACCCCGCGGAGGCGATAGCCGAGGCTCCGGCCCAGCGGCGCCTGCTGCTGGAGGAAGGGGACGTAGAAAGCGTACAGGGACAACCCGGAACGACCACGCTGACACGCAGCTATGTCTGGCCGTATCAGATGCATGGCTCGATCGGGCCGTCCTGCGCGCTCGCGGACTACCAGGACGGACGCATCACGATATGGTCGGGGACGCAGAATCCGCAGACCTTGCGCTACGACTTGTCGCGTCTGGTCGAGCGGGATGAAGCCGATATCGATATCGTCCGCATGGAGGCTTCCGGCTGCTATGGCCGCAATTGCGCCGACGATGTTGCGGGCGACGCGCTCCTGCTTTCACGCGCGATGGGCCAGCCGGTGCGGGTCCAGCTATCGCGTGCTGACGAACATCAGTGGGAGCCCAAGGGCACGGCGCAAGTCGTCGATGTCACCGGCACGGTGTCCCGCACAGGCGACACGCTGGGCTATACGTTCGCCTCGCGTTATCCATCGAACGATGCGCCGCTGCTCGCGCTTCTGCTCACCGGCGTGACGCCGGCCGAGCCGCGCGTCTTTGAAATGGGCGACCGGACCGCGGTGACGCCCTACACCTTCGCGCATCGCCGTTTTGTCTGCCACGACCTGGCGCCGCTGGTTCGGGCGTCGTGGTTCAGAGGGGTGTCGGCGCTGCCGAACTCCTTCGCCCATGATGTGTTCATCGATGAACTCGCGCACGAGACCGGCGCCGATCCTCTGGCTTTCCGCTTGCGTCATCTGAAAGATGAGCGTGCTGCGGCATTGCTTGAAGCAGTCGCTGAGCGCGCAGGCTGGCAAGCGCGTGCCGGACGCCGTGCAGTTCCATTTAACGATACCGGCGAGCGCGTGCTTCAAGGACGCGGCGTGGCGTTTGCGCGATATGTGCATAGCCGCTTCCCCGGTTTCGGTGCGGCCTGGTCGGCGTGGATCGTCGATCTGGAGGTCGATACAGTCAGCGGAGAAATCCGCATCAAGCGAGTGACGGTCGGTCAGGATACGGGCACCGTGATCAATCCCGACGGCGTGCGCCATCAGATCCACGGCAACGTGATCCAGACGTTGAGCCGCACGTTGAAAGAGCGTGTGCGCTTTACCGATGGTCTGGTTGCAAGCAAGGAATGGGGCAGCTATCCGATCCTGACGTTCCCCGAGCTGCCGCCGGTGGATGTGGTAATGGTGGACCGGCAAGGCGAACCGCCGCTCGGTGCCGGCGAGTCCGCTTCGCTTCCCGGGGCGCCCGCTATTTCCAATGCGTTATTCGATGCAACCGGCGTGCGGTTCCGCGAACCGCCCTTCACGCCAGATGCTGTCAGGGCCACGCTGCAAGCGTTTAGAACAATGGCGCCCGCCGGGCATTGATGAGCGGGAAGTGACAGACGTGCAAGCTCAGTTATCTTCGGCCCGCGTCATGCTGCGCAGCAGATACACGATGGCAACGCGCTCGGCCGGGTTCAACGCCCCATAAGTCTGCTCGCTTACCTGCCTTGCAAAAGGCACCGTCTGGTCGATCAACGCCAGGCCTTCGGGCGTGGTGCGCACCAGCAGCTTGCGGCCATCGAGCGGATCGGGCGCGACCACGATCAGCGAACGCGCTTTCAAACGCTCTACGACGCCACGGATAGTCGCCTGGTCGATTGCTGTCGCCTTCACGATGTCGTTGAGCGAGCAGGACTGCTGCTCCTTGACCGCGCACAGCGTGACGAATTGCGCCGCAGTGAGATCGGAATCGGGTATGGCCGCCTGGAAAATGGCAACGTGGCGCTGATAGGCGCGCCGCAGCAAGTGGCCGATCTGCTCGGAGAAGTGATACTCCTCGTTAGCGGGAACGACCGAAGGGGGAGAGGGCTTTTTGGACATGGGAAGAATTGTAGGGTACACGTTCTATTATGCTTCGATTACGGTCACGCACCGCTCTCTTCTGCCCTGCCGTGGATCTCTTTTTATCATAGACGGCGTAGCGTGGGCAGGCCGCTTCGCGCAAGCAAATTAACGAGTCACAGCGGCTCATGGAACAACTGAAGGGGAATCAAGAAACCCTCCCCTTGAGCGCGGGATCAAGCACCGCCGCCAGCTTTTCAAACGCCGGCTGTATCTCCTCTTCCGGCACGCATCCGTACCCGATCAACAAACCCGACATGCCCTCCCCCGGCCGCAAGAAATAACCCGACAGCGGCCGCACCACAATATTGACTGCAAGCGCTGCTTTCGCCACTTCGCGATCATCCACGCCATCGGGCAAACGCAGCACGAGATGCAGCCCGGCATCGCCGCCGACAATCTGCAACGCGTCGCCATAACGCTTCCTGATCGTATCGAGCAAGATCTGGCGACGCTGCCCGTAGATCCCGCGCATTCGCCGGATATGCGACGTGAAATGCCCCTCGGCGATGAACTCGGCCAGCACCGCTTGCTGCAACAACTGCCCCTCGCGATACAACTCCGCCGAAGCCGTCGCGAAGCTCGTCGACAATCCCTCCGGCACCACGATGTAACCAATCCGCAGCCCGGGAAACAATGTCTTGCCGAAGCTGCCGACGTAGATCACCTGGCCCGATGTATCGAGTCCTTGCAGCGACGCAAGCGGCCGGCTGCCGTATCGAAACTCGCTGTCGTAGTCGTCCTCGATGATCCAGCAGCCGTTTTGCCGCGCGAATTCCAGCAGCATGCGCCGCCGCGCGAGGCTCATCACCATGCCCAGCGGGTATTGATGCGACGGCGTGACCAGCATCAGCTTGGGCGGATCGGCGAGATCATCCGCTGAAGGATTGATGCCCTCTGCATCGACGTGAATGGCCTTGAGCGATAGCCCCGACACCTGCAACACGCTACGCACGCCCCAATAGCAAGGGTCTTCGGTCCAGATGACATCGCCGGAATCGGACAACAGACGCACGGCAAGATCGATGGACTGGTGAATCCCCGTCGTCACGATAATTTGCTCCGGCGTACAGCGTACCGAACGCGAGGTCCGCAAATAATCGGCGAGCACCTGACGTAGCTTGGGCAAACCGCCGCCGGGCGCATAGGTCAGCAGATCCGGCGGCAAACGGCGCCAGTATTTCGATTGCAAGCGGCTCCAGACAGCGGCTGGAAACTTCGATACGTCGGGCACGCCGGGCATGAACGCGCCGCCCTGCCGCTGCGACACACCGGCGCCCTGCAACAACCGCGCGCCGCGCGCGGACAACACGCGCGGTTCCGTCGGCGCCGCGTCGCGCACCGACGGGTCCGCCCCCACGATCTCATCGGGCGCGCTGTCCGAGACAAACGTGCCCTGACCGGTCGCCGACCACACGTAGCCTTCCAGCGCGAGTTGCTCGTACACCTGCGTGACCGTATTGCGGCCGAGGCCCAGCTCGCTTGCGAGCAAACGGGACGACGGCACCTTCGTCCCCGCCGGCAATTCCCGCGACAGGATGGCCTGCTGCAACAAGCCATATAACTGCCGATAAATCGGCAGCCCGCTCGTTCGTTCGATCCGCTGAGCCAGCCAGTCGGACAACATGCTTGCACGCATCGCGGACATCGAAGAAATGGCTCCTATAAAAACACGGAAATGGCTCTGATTGAAAGAGCCAAATCTTACTATAGTCGATGCATTGCCTAAAAACCCGCCCAGGAGATATACCGTGAGCCAGAACCTGAAGAACGCCGACCTTAAAGCCCGCAAGGACGCAGCGACGCCACGCGGTGTCGGCGTGATGTGCGATTTCTACGCTGAACGTGCCGAGAACGCTGAACTGTGGGACGTAGAAGGCCGGCGTTTTATCGACTTCGCGGCGGGCATCGCGGTATGCAACACGGGACATCGGCACCCGAAGATTGTCGCGGCCATGCGCGCGCAACTCGAGCGCTTCACGCACACGGCGTATCAGATCGTCCCTTACGAATCGTATGTTTCGCTCGCCGAGAAAATCATCGCGCGCGCACCCGGCGACCATGCAAAGAAGGCCGCGTTCTTCACGACCGGCGCGGAAGCTGTCGAGAACGCCATCAAGATTGCGCGCGCCGCGACGGGCCGGCCGGGCGTGATTGCATTCAGCGGCGGGTTCCACGGCCGCACGTTCATGGGCATGGCGCTCACGGGCAAGGTTGCGCCGTACAAGATCGGCTTTGGGCCGTTCCCGTCGGATGTATTCCACGCTCCGTTCCCGAACCCGGTTCGCGGCATCACGACCGAGGATTCGTTGCGCGCGATCGAGCACCTTTTCGCGGCGGATATTGAAGCCAAGCGCGTGGCCGCGATCATCTTCGAACCGGTTCAGGGCGAAGGCGGTTTCTATCAGGCGCCGGCGGAATTCGTGCGTGCGCTGCGCAAGATCTGCGATACGCACGGCATCCTGCTGATCGCCGATGAAGTGCAAACCGGCTTCGCGCGCACAGGAAAGATGTTCGCGATGCAGCACTACGACGTGGTGCCGGATCTGATGACCATCGCCAAGAGTCTCGCGGGCGGCATGCCGCTGTCGGGCGTTGTCGGCCGTGCCGATGTGATGGACTCCGTAGCACCTGGCGGCCTGGGCGGCACGTACGCGGGCAATCCGATGGCGGTCGCGTCGGCGCATGCGGTGCTTGAGATCATCGATGAAGAGAAGCTCTGTGAGCGTGCCGCGCAACTCGGCGACAAGCTGAAAGCGCGGCTGTCATCGCTGAAGGCTGACGTACCCCGGATCGCCGATGTGCGCGGCCCCGGCGGCATGATCGCCGTCGAATTCTGCAAGCCCGGCACCACCGAAGCCGATGCCGCTTTCGCCAAGCGCGTGCAGACCTTGGCGCTTGAGCGCGGCCTGCTTTTGCTGATCTGCGGCGTGCATAGCAACGTGATCCGGTTCCTGTTTCCGCTGACCATCCAGGACACCGTGTTCGATGAAGCACTTGCCATTCTCGAACGCGTCCTGACGGAAGAAGTGGGGGTGGCGGCATGAGCACGCAAGGTTTGTCGATGCAATTGAAAGACCCGGCGCTGCTGCGTCACGAAGCGTTCATCAATGGTGAGTGGCAAGGCGCCGAGGACTCGGCGACCTTCGACGTCATCGATCCCGCAACCGGTCAGTCACTCGGTCATGTGCCGAAGATGGGTGCAGCGGAAACGCGTCGTGCTATTGATGCGGCGAACGCCGCCTTGCCGCTCTGGCGCAAGAAGACCGCGAAAGAACGCGCCGTCGTTCTACGCCGCTGGTACGACTTGATGTTGGAAAACGCCGACGATCTCGCGATGATCCTCACGCGCGAACAAGGCAAGCCGCTCGCCGAAGCCCGGGGTGAGATTGTGTACGCTGCATCGTTCATCGAGTGGTTCGCTGAGGAAGGCAAACGCGTCGCGGGTGACACGCTGGCGTCGCCCGCCGCCGATAAACGTATCGTGGTCACCAAGGAACCGATCGGCGTCTGCGCAGCGATTACGCCGTGGAATTTCCCGAGCGCGATGATTACGCGCAAGGTCGGCCCGGCGCTGGCGGCGGGCTGTTCGATCGTCGTGAAACCCGCTGAAGCAACGCCGTTTTCGGCCTTCGCCATGGCCGTGCTCGCCGAGCGTGCAGGGTTGCCCAAGGGTGTGCTGAACGTCGTGACGGGGGACCCGAAGGCGATTGGCGCCGAGCTGACCAGCAATCCGATTGTGAGGAAGTTGTCGTTCACGGGATCGACTCAGGTCGGCCGCTTGCTGATGGCGCAAAGCGCGCCGACGGTCAAGAAGGTGTCGCTGGAACTGGGCGGCAATGCACCGTTCATTGTTTTCGACGATGCCGATATTGATGCCGCAGTCGAAGGCGCAATTGCATCGAAGTATCGCAACAGCGGGCAGACGTGTGTGTGCACGAACCGCTTTTATATTCACGACCGGGTCTATGACGAATTCGCCGCGAAGCTGGGCGCGGCCGTGGCGAAGCTGCCGGTGGGCAATGGATTGGAGAGTGGCGTATTGCTCGGGCCGCTGATTAACGATGCGGCAGTTCAGAAGGTCGAGTCGCACATTCATGACGCGCTGGATAAAGGCGCCAAGGTGGTCGTTGGCGGCAAGCGGCACGCGCTTGGATTCGGCTTCTTCGAACCGACCGTGTTGTCAGGCGTGACGTCGGAGATGAAGATCGCCAGGGAAGAAACGTTCGGGCCGCTCGCACCTTTGTTCCGGTTTTCTTCCGACGAAGAAGTGATACGGATGGCTAACGATACCGAGTTTGGGTTAGCCGCGTATTTTTATAGCCGCGATATCGGGCGAGTGTGGCGCGTGGCCGAGGCGCTGGAATATGGCATGGTCGGGATTAATACCGGGCTGATTTCCAACGAGGTCGCGCCGTTTGGCGGGGTTAAACAGTCTGGCCTCGGGCGCGAGGGGTCGCGGTATGGAATCGATGACTATCTGGTGATCAAGTATTTGTGTATGGCGGTGTGAGGAACGTTCGAACTTGGGTTTGCGCCTTACGCATCACGTACCAATGGCCGTTGTAGCGTGTTGGTTCCTTTTCATCCGGTCGTGTCTCTCATGGTCGAAACAGAAGATGCGAAAATAGGAATCCGCGTTAGCACCTGCCCGTCCGTGAGCAACTTATCACCGGCAAGTCTGCAAGGGATAGGAGCGCCGCCACGGGGTTGCCTAAGCCATCAGGTGGCGCGGTGATTGCGGCAAGACCATGGCATGGGCCAGAGAGGGGCGCAGTGTTCCACTGCGCCCCTCCCTCTCCGAACACCGATACCCCCACGCTTCGCCATCAGCGACTAAACCTGCCCAGGTTCGCCCCCTTACCCGCGGATAGCCACCCATTGATCAGCAAGCGACCACCGGCCCGGGCGTGCTGCTAACACCGCCCCATTCAAACCTCAACCGTCACCCGCTCCACGCTTTCTACCGCCAACGCCGTGCCGAACGCCGCATGCAGCAGCGCCGCATGCGCAGCGCCCGCATCCAGGACGATCAGGTTCTCCGCAAAAGCCTTCTCCAGCGAAAGGCCGCCCTCGATCACGGCCTCCATTGCCGTTTCCGTCGCAATAAAGACCACGTCCCGATCCTCCTGATTTTTCGCCGTCACATCAGGCGGCTCTGGATTGCAGTCGGGATCGAATCCGGTCTCCGTCGCGCGGAAAAATCCCCAAGTTCCTATTTCAATCAGTAGAACATAGAAATCCGGTAGCGCCATCAACTGACTCACAGGCATGGACGACTTGAGCCGACGTTGCAACGCCTTCAATGTATCAATGGCCGCCACGCGCAATTTCACATTGGCCAGCGGACCATCGAAAACCTTTTCCGGCAACACGCCCGCATCGATCGCCTCCCGGGTCGCGACCGCCACAGTAAGCGATCCAGGATGATCCACGTTAAATTCAATCTTTAGGTCACAGATAGAGCACATTCTCTCAATTCCTTTGCAAGCGTCGCATGAGACTAATGGATCTCAAGGTGTGACAATGTTGAACCAGAAGTCGAAGTTATCCAGCCAGGAAACAAACTCTCCCAGCTTCTGCGTGTTGCCAGTTATCTTCGCCTTGCCCGCAATAATCTGCTTCTGCATGGTCGCGACACCCATCATCACGTCGTTGAGATCGGACCGCGACATGGTCACGGATGCATCGGCCGTATCCGAGGTCTTGCCCTTCGAATAGTGCAGCGCTGAATTTTCAACGCCGACCAGATAATTTTCTTTCGTGTCCGTCATGATGAAATTGAACGAGATCGTTTTGCCCGCCGCCCGGTCCGCATTCAAGCGGACACCCTGGTAATCCAGGAACATTTCCAGCGGCATCGCCTTGATCGTGTCAGGACTTTGCGAACTGCCGAACGGAACCTTATGCACGCCATTACGCAGTTCCATTGCGCCCGTGAGATAGAAATTGCGCCAACTTGAGGCTTCCGACTGGTAGCCGAGTTGCTCATAGGCATCAGCCAGCATGTGCTTGGCAGAAACGTTTTTCGGATCGGCAAATACAACGTGGTTCACCACTTCTGCAACCCAGCGATACTCACCTTTGTCGTAGTATTTCTGCGCCTTCTGCATGACGGCATCTGCACCACCCATGAATTCGACATAACGCGTGCCGTTTTCAACCGGCGGCAATCTATGCAGATTTGCCGGCACACCATCGAAAAAGCCCAGACGCAGGTTGTATTGCGCAACCACATCGTGGAAAACTGTGCCGTAATAGCTGCGGCAGTACCATTGCTTTGCCAAGGTGTCAGGCAACCGCAGCATTTCCCCGATCTCAAGCGGCGTGTAGCCAGTATTCGCGAGGCGCATGGTCTGGTCATGCAAATACCGGTACATGTCGCGCTGCGCCTTCAGGAAAGCAATGATCCGGTCATTTCCCCAGGTTGGCCAGTAATGCGAAGCGAACAGGACCTGCATGTCGCTGCCAAACATATCAATGGCTGCCTGAAGGTACTTCGACCACAACAACGCATCCCGGACCTTTGCACCACGCAACGTATAAAGGTTGTGCAGCGTATGAGTCGCATCTTCAGCAGCGCAAAAGGCCTTGTATTTCGGAATGTAGAACATGAACTCAGAGGGCGCTTCGGATTCCGGCGCCATGATGACCTTCATCTCAACGCCGTCCATTGTCAGCGTCTGCCCCGTCCCGGTCGCAAAATCGGTCGGCACCAACAGCGTGATTGCGCCAATGGACGTGGTTTTACCCAATCCCGCGTCAACTACGCCATCCACGCCCCGTGGCAGCAAATTGCCGTACATGTACGCCGCCCGCCGGCTCATTGCGTTCCCCGCGATGACGTTCTCGCCCACGGCGGCCTCAGTAAATCCCTCCGGCGCGTAAATCTTTATCTTGCCCGACTTTAAATCGGCTTCATCGACAATACCTCGAATTCCACCGTAATGATCCGCATGACTATGCGTATAAATAACGTGTGTAATCGGCCGGTCGCCGAGATGCCGCACCACCAATTGTTTCCACACTACAGTCGATACATCCGCCGTCATCAATGGATCAATGACAATCCAGCCGGTATCCCCGCGGATAATACTCATCACTGAAAGGTCATACCCCCGGACCTGCCAGATCCCGTCAACCACTTCGAACAAGCCGTGGTTCATGTTCAGCTTGGCATTTCGCCAGAGACTGGGATTGACCGAATCAGGTGCATTATTTTCCGGACCCCCGGTAATAAAATCAAACTGCCCCAAATCCCAGGCCGCGCCGCCCTTCGAACTCGGAATAACCCCGGGGCTCGGCAGCGTGCCAATCAGTCCACGGCTCGCATCCTGAAAATCCTGTGTGTCATTGAAAGCTAATTCATGCGCATACACAGCATTCGCTTCCAGAGTGGCCTTGGTTGGCGGCTTGGAACCTATACCCGTGGGCTTGGCAGGCGGCGTACCTTGCGCCAACGCATCTCCGGCTACCGCACCAAGACCCGATGCAACGCCGACGGTGACAGCGCCAACGCCTCTAAGAAACTCTCTGCGTTTTGTCAAGGAAGACGGGATTTTTTCATCAGACATGGGCAATTACCTCCAGGATTCGAATTATTCTAAAAAGCAGATAAGGTCATGGAAACGCGCGGTCAACGCATCCCTGCAGCGGCTCCTTTCAATCTCGTTCAGCTGCGATGTTTCGCATTCGCTCATTCGCCTGAAAACCTTTCAAGTCAGCTACATATTTCAATCATCGACACAGTAATGTAAATGCTGTCCAAGGACGATTGAAAAACTGCTCCCAGGCGTCATTAAGCCACCTCAACCAATATCGGGTTTCATAGCGTTTGAGATGACGTTGCTGAAAATTTTTTCCGCTTGATATTAATCGCCAGTTCGCCTATAGCGCGAGGCGATTACTGATTCAAGTGAAATAGTCGGCTTGTTCGTGATGATTAAATTGGTCAAACCATCATGCAATTTCGTGCCGTGCCGCAGTCGGATATCCGCCGCTTTGATGGGCTGTCCCTACCCACCGCCTTCCCATCCCCAGCACTATCTAAAGCATTTTTGATCATTTGCATTTCACATGCTAGTCGCGCAAGAATGCGTTTTATGCATTCATCGATCTAGACGATCGGACCCCGCGCACCCATGGAAATCCGTCAACTGGAAGCGTTTGCCGCTGTCATGTCGGCCGGGAGCGTCACGGCCGCCGGGCGTTTGCTCGGGCGCTCGCAACCCGCGGTAACCCGTTCGATCCAGGAACTCGAAGCCGAGATCGGCTACCCGCTGTTCCAGCGCTTCGGGCCGCGCGTCGCGCCCACACGCGAGGCGTCCGAGCTCTACCAGGACGTCGAACGCACGCTGGCAAGCCTGCGCCAGGTGAAATCGCGCGCCGAGCAGATCGCACGGCAAGCGCCCCCTCCGCTCACCATTGCCGCCACATCGGCGCTTGCCGCCGGACTCGTGCCTCGCGCGCTAGCTTTGCTCAACAAAGACCATCCGCTCGAATCCGTACACTTGCGCAGCGCCGCCCCCGAACAAGTCGTCGATGCCGTGCTCAATGGCATCGTCGATATGGGGGTCTCAAGCCTGCCGCTCGAACATCGCGGCGTGCTGGTTCACTGGATTGGCGAAGCTGCGTGCGTTGCGGCCGTGCATGCTGACGATCCGCTCGCAAAGTCGCCGCGCATCGCATTGAGCGATTTTGCCAACCGTCGGCTCGTCACCATGCAGAACCCCTACCGCTTGCGCCCACGGCTCGATTCGGCATTCGCGCAAGCGGGCGTGCGCACGGCGGGCGTGATCGAAACCAACTCGTCGCTGAACGCGCTCGGCGCAGTGCGTGCAGGGCTCGGGCTCGCCGTGCTGGAGCCGGTGACCGCACTTGGATTGCCCGTCGATGGCGTGGTGATCCGTCCGCTGGATATCCGCATCGCCTTCCTGTTCGGCGTCATCACGCCGGAGTTCCGGCCGCCCAGTGCAGCGGCCCTCGCCGCGGCGCAAGCACTGGCGCAAGCTGCCGCCGAGATCCTGCCCGACTTCGTCCTCCACGACGCAAACCAGCACGGCGCGATTCTTCAAGCGCTTTACGGCGAGCCCGACGACATCCTCAATCCGACCGAAGAGCCCGCCACGTGAACCTCGACAAAAACGCTTCAGCGACAACCCTTACTGGCCTCGCGGCGCTCGAAGCGCGCCTTGCGGAAGACCTGTCACTGCTCGAATTGCCCGCGCGCGAATGGGTGCCGGGCAAGACGCACAACGGCAGCGAAGTGCTGGACGTGGCGATTATCGGCGGTGGCATGGCGGGGCTGGCTGCATCGGCCGCACTGAAGTTGCTGGGCGTGCGAGCGCAAGTTTTTGACCGCTCGCCGCAGGGACTGGAAGGCCCGTGGGCCACGACCGCGCGCATGGAAACGCTACGCTCACCGAAGCAATTGACCGGTCCCGCTTTAGGCTTGCCCGCGCTGACGTTCCGCGCATGGTTCGAAGCGCAATTCGGCATTGATGCATGGCAAGCGCTCGATAAAATCGACCGCCTGCAATGGATGCAATATCTGGTCTGGTATCGCCGCGTGCTCGCACTCGATGTCCGCAACGGCCACACTATTGAAGCCGTGACGCCGCGCGCCGATGGTCTCGTCG
This sequence comes from Caballeronia sp. LjRoot29, assembly GCF_964252755.1. Taxonomy (NCBI): domain Bacteria; kingdom Pseudomonadati; phylum Pseudomonadota; class Betaproteobacteria; order Burkholderiales; family Burkholderiaceae; genus Caballeronia; species Caballeronia sp. LjRoot29. The sequence goes on from NZ_CAXUPU020000030.1 coordinate 21,179, forward strand.
TACTGAGCGTGCGGACGGCAGACCGACGCTTCGATGTCTATGCGCGACGTGTCGTGCTTGCTACCGGGCGTGACGGATTGGGTGGGCCGGCGTTGCCGGGGTTTATCGAAGGATTGCCGCGTGATCGTTGGGCGCATTCGTCCGATACCACCGACTACAGCACACTCGCCGGCAAGCGAGTGGCCGTGGTTGGCGGAGGTTCGTCGGCCATGGACAGCGCCGCCACGGCGCTCGAAGCGGGCGCGGCCAGTGTCGATTTGCTGATTAGACGAGCAGACCTCCCACGCGTGAACAAGGGTAAGGGGGCCGGCAATCCGGGACTGACGCATGGTCATCAAACCCTGCCCGATGAGTGGAAATGGAAAATCCGCCACTACATCAATACCGTTCAGGTTCCTCCGCCGCGTGGCAGTACGTTGCGGGTATCGCGTCATCCGAATGCGCGCTTTAATCTTGGATGCCCGGTGTTATCGGTTGAGAATACGGAGAATGGCCTCTCAATCCAGACACCCAAAGGCACCTTAGCGGCTGACTTTCTCGTGGTCTCCACCGGCTTCAAAGTCGACTGGTCCGCGCGTCCGGAATTCGCCGCGTTTGCTCCCTATATCCGCACATGGGCCGACCGCTACACGCCGCCGCCCGGCGATGAAGACATCGAATTATCCGACTCGCCCGATGTCGGACCCGGGTTTGAATTCCTCGAGAAGTCGCCGGGCGTTTGCCCCGGATTGTCGCGCATTCACTGTTTCTGCTATCCCGCGTCGCTCTCTCAAGGCGCCGTCTCGGGTGACATTCCCGCGATCAGCACAGGCGCGAAACGTCTTGCGCAGGGAATAGCAAGCTTGTTGTACAGCGAAGACGTGGAGCAGCATTACGCGGCACTGGAAGCGTACGCCGAGCCGGAACTTTACGGCGACGAATGGCAGCCGGCCGAAGCACCGCCCCAGTTTGCGGAGGACCAATGAGCGGCTGGCTCATTCGTCGAATCGCGCAGGCGGCATTCGTCGTGCTGCTGATGACGCTGATTGTGTTCATCGGTCTGCATGCGATCGGCAATCCGATTGATATTCTCATTGGACAGGACGTCGATCAGGTCGACCGCGCGCGCATCATTGCTCACCTGGGCCTCGATCAGCCGCTCTGGAAACAATATCTGGCGTTTCTTGCGGGCGCCATGCACGGCGATCTCGGCAACAGTTTCGTTTATAACGAACCCGCGATCCGCCTGATCCTGCAGCGTCTTCCAGCGACGTTGGAACTCGCTGTTTCGGCGTTGCTGCTCGCTTTGGTGATTGGTATTCCGCTAGGCTTGTTCGCGGGATTGCACCCACGCAATCCGCTCTCGAAGATGCTGATGACAGGCAGTATTGTCGGCTTCTCGCTGCCGACTTTCTGGGTGGGCCTGATGCTCATCATGTTGTTCAGCGTGAAGCTCGGCTGGCTGCCTGCCAGTGGACGCGGCGCGACCGCGAGTCTGTTCGGCGTGCAATGGTCGTGGCTCACGCTCGACGGCTTGCGTCACCTGATCCTGCCCGCGCTGAATCTCTCGCTCTTCAAGATATCGCTTGTATTGCGCCTGACGAGTGCGGGCGTGCGCGAAGTCATGCCGATGGAACACGTGCGTTTTGCCCGCGCCAAGGGCCTGTCGCCTACACGCGTGGTGCTCGTTCACATCCTGCGCAATACGCTGATTCCACTTGTCACGGTGATCGGCCTCGAGTTCGGTTCGACCATCGCGTTCGCAGTCGTGACCGAGACCGTGTTCTCGTGGCCGGGCGCCGGCAAGCTGATCCTCGACAGCATCAACGCGCTCGATCGTCCAGTGATCCTGTCGTACCTGATCGTGGTCGTCTGCATGTTCGTCTCGCTGAATCTGTTCGTCGATATCCTCTACAAGTTTCTCGATCCGCGCGTGCGGCTGGAGGGCACGCGATGAGCACGGCTCCGCTGGTTCCCAAAACGGAAACGCCCGTGCGCGGCGCGCTCAAACGCCGTCGGTCGCCGTGGCGTCAACTCATCGCTGACTTCGGACGTTCTCCCGTCGCAATGGCGGCGTTGATCGTCGCGATACTGCTGGTGCTCGCGGCCATTTTTGCGCCGCTGATCACGCCGCAGAATCCTTACGACCTCTTGCAACTCGATGTCCTCGATGCCCGACTTCCCCCCGGTTCGATGAACGGCGCCGGCACGCACGCGTACTGGCTCGGCACCGACGGCCAGGGCCGCGACCTGTATTCCGCCATGCTCTACGGTCTGCGCCTGAGCTTATCCGTGGGCCTCGGCTCGGCGGTGATAGCGGGGGTAGTAGGCACCGTGTTCGGCCTCATCGCGGCTTACGCCGGCGGCAAGGTCGACAGCCTCATCATGCGGCTCGTGGACTTGCTGCTGGCTTTCCCATCCATCCTCGTCGCCATGATGCTGCTCGCGTTCCTCGGCAAGAGCGTGACGAATGTCGTGCTCACGCTGGTGCTGATCGAGTGGGCGTATTACGCACGCACTGCGCGAGCGCAAGCACTGGTCGAAGCACGGCGCGAATATGTTGAAGCCGCGCGTAGTCTCGCGATTCCGAACTGGCGCATCGTGCTCGTTCATATCCTGCCGAATTGCCTGCCGCCGTTGATCGTGGTCGGCACGCTGCAGGTCGCGCGTGCGATCACCCTGGAAGCAACGCTGTCGTTCCTCGGCCTTGGCGTGCCAATCACCGAACCTTCGCTCGGGCTGCTAATTGCCAACGGTTACCAGACCATGCTCTCGGGCGAATACTGGACCAGCGTGTATCCGGGACTCGCGCTGCTGGCCATGCTGGTATCGATCAACATGGTGGGCGACCGTCTGCGTGAATTGCTCAATCCGAGGTTCGTGAAATGAGCGACGCTGCCCTTCATGATTTTCATACCGCGGATAACACGCTCGAAGTCCGCCATCTGCGAACCCGCTTCTTCACGCGCGAAGGCGAATTGCCGGCTGTTGAGGACGTTTCGCTCACGCTCGCGCGCGGTCGCGTGCTGGGTCTCGTCGGCGAATCGGGATCGGGGAAATCGGTGACGGGTTTCTCGATCATGGGACTCATCGACGCCCCCGGCCGCGTGGTCGGTGGCGAGATATTGTTCAAGGGCAAGAACCTTGTCGGCTTGCCCGAAGCGGACATGCGGCGCCTGCGCGGCAGCCGCATTGCGATGGTGTTCCAGGACCCCATGTCCACGCTGAATCCCGTGCAGCGCGTGGATGCGCAGATGATCGAAGCGGTGCGAGCGCATCGCGATGTAAGCCGAAGCGCCGCGCGAGAACAGGCGAGCGAAGCGCTGGCGGCCATGGGTATTGCCAGTCCCGACGAACGCCTGCGTGCGTATCCGCATCAGTTGTCGGGCGGCATGCGTCAGCGTGTGGCAATCGCGATTGCGATGCTGCACAAGCCGGACCTCATCATTGCCGATGAACCCACGACCGCGCTCGATGTCACCATCCAGGCGCAGATTTTGTCCGAGGTGCAGACGCTCGTGCGCACGCAAGGCACGTCGCTGATCTGGATCACGCACGACTTGTCCGTGGTCGCAGGTCTCGCCGATGACATCGCCGTGATGTATGCGGGCCGCATCGTTGAGCAGGGCACCGTTGACGCGGTGCTCGACCATCCGCAGCATCCGTACACTGCCGGTCTGATCGACAGCTTGCCGAGTCTCAACACGCGCGGCAAACGGCTCACGCAGATTGCGGGCATCACACCTGATCTGCGCTCATTGCCGCCGGGCTGTGCATTCGCCGCGCGCTGCACGCGGGCCACGGCGGTCTGCTCGACACCTCCGGTACTTGGACCGTCGCCTGCCGCGCAAGCGTCCGAACATGGCACGCATCTCGTGCGCTGCTTTCATCCCGGCAGGCGTTCCGATGTCCGCGTGGAGACCACGACATGAGCGAGATCAAAGCACGCGCGCTCATTGAACTGCGCGACGTCAGCCAGCGCTTTGGCGAACGCGATGAGAACGCCGCGACACGCTGGCTGCGCGAGCGAAACATACTCGCGGCGCAAGCGGTGACGCGAGCCGTCGACCATGTCGATCTTGCGATCACACCGGGCGAAGTGGTCGGTCTGGTCGGTGAATCCGGCTGCGGGAAATCGACGCTCGGCCGCATTGTCTCGGGCCTCATTGCGCCAACAGAAGGCGATGTGCTCGTGGATGGACAAGACCGCGCGGCCATGTCGCCAACCGAATCGCGCGCCGCGCGGCTGGCGATCCAGTTGATCTTCCAGGACCCGTATTTGAGCCTGAATCCGCGACGGCGTATTCGCGATATCGTGGGAGAAGCACCGCTCATTCACGGCATGGCCGACCGCGTCGATCTGGACGACTACGTAGCGGCGCAGTTAAAACGCGCAGGCCTCGATCCGTCGCTTGCCGACCGATATCCGCATGAGTTCAGCGGCGGTCAGCGGCAACGCATTGGCATTGCGCGAGCGCTCGCGGTCAACCCGTCCATGCTCGTCTGTGACGAAGCGGTCGCCGCGCTGGATGTATCGATACAAGCGCAGATCCTGAATCTCTTCATGGACCTGCGCGAGCAGCTCAATCTTACGTACCTGTTCATCAGTCACGACCTGGGCGTGGTCGAGCAGTTGTCGGATCGCGTGGTGATCATGTACCTCGGGCGCGTGGTGGAAAGCGCACCCGTGGAAGAAATATTCCGTCATCCGAATCATCCTTATACGCAGACCCTGCTGGCGGAGATTCCACGTATAGATGCACGAAAAAAGCACTTCACCGCGATTCGCGGCGAGATGCCAAGCCCGCTCGCTCCGCCATCGGGCTGCCATTTTCATCCACGCTGTCCGCACGCGACGCCGCGTTGCAAGACCGAAGTGCCGCAGTTGCGCGGCATCGCTATCAAGCATGTCAGCGCGTGCCATCTTAACGACGCCCGCTAAATTTCAAAACACACCTAAGAAAAAGGAATTGCATCGTGAACCGCTTGATCCTTTCCACGCTGGCCGCCACGCTCGCCAGCGCCGCATTGTTCAGCACGGGCGCGTCGGCGCAGACGCTCAACGTTGCGTTCGCCGATCCGCTCTCGTCGCTCGATCCGCAACTGAACAACTATGCGGGCGACCGCTCCGTCGACCTGCACTTCTGGGATCTGCTGGTCGAGAATCACAACAACGTGCTCGCGCCCGGCCTTGCGACAAGCTGGAAATCGACCGGCAACGACACATGGGAATTCAAGCTGCGCCATGATGTCAAGTGGCAGGACGGTACGCCATTCACTGCGGACGACGTGATCTTTTCGTATCAGCGAGCCCGCAATGTGCCGGGGACGATCGCCACGTTCGCGGGATATCTGCGAACCATCGCGTCCGTTACTGCACCCGATCCATACACGCTCATCATCAAGACCAGTTCGCCGACGCCGGACCTGCCGCTGAACCTGACATCGGTTCATATTGTGAGTAAACATATAGGCGAAAAGTCGACGACGGAGGACTACAATTCCGGCCGCGCAATGATCGGCTCAGGGCCCTACAAGTTCGTTTCGTATACGCCCGGAGATCGCGTAGTGATGGCGCGTAACGATGCTTATTGGGGCGTCAAGCCGATCTGGGACAAGGTGAACTACCGCTACGTAAGCAACGCCGCAGCTCGCACGGCGGCCCTGCTGTCGGGTGACGTAGATATGATCGACAAGGTCTCCGTCTCCGACCTGCCGCGTCTCAAACAGTCGCCAAAGGTATCCGTGTTCGCCTATCCGGGCTTGCGTGTGTTGATACTGCAACCGAGTTTCCGTGAAGGACCGAGCTCGTACATTACGGACAATGCCGGTAAGCCATTAGCCAAGAACCCGCTGCTCGATGTGCGCGTGCGCCGCGCGTTGTCGCTCGCAATCAATCGCCCTGCCATCACCGACCGCATCCTTCAAGGCGCGGCAACGGTCGCCAACCAGTGGATGCCGGCCAAGACCTTCGGCTATAACCCGGACGTGAAGGACATTCCCAACGACCCGGCCCAGGCAAAGAAACTGTTGGCCGAAGCGGGCTTTCCGGATGGCTTCCAACTGACGCTCAGCGTGCCTAACGATCGTTATCCGCAAGCACCTGAAACAGCACAGGCCGTGGCGCAATTCTGGACGCGCATTGGCGTGAAGACGAAAGTCGAAGTGATGCCGTGGGCCAGTTACGCCAGCCGCGCGAACAAGAACGAGTTTGCGATGAGCATGATTGCCTGGGGCAACGGCACGGGCGAAGCGAGCTACGCGCTCGTCAACATTCTGGGCACCGTCGATGCGAAAAAGGGCATTGGTTCATCGAACTGGGGCCGCTATAGCAGCCCGGCCGTTGACCACGCTCTCGACGCTGCCACCGCCGAGTTCGATGCCACCAAACGCGAAGCCATCTTGCGTCAGTCGGTGAAGGTCGTGAGTGACGACGTGGGCATCATTCCGCTCTTTCACTACGAGAACATCTGGGCCGCGAAGAAAGGCCTGAATGTGACGCCGATAGTAAGCGACCGGACGACCGCGATGATGGTTACGCGCAGCGGCAATTGAGGCCGACATGATCGATATCACGGCGACACCCGGCGATGATCTGATCGATATCGCCCGGCGCATTGCAGTGAGCGGCGCGCGCGCAGGCTCATTGCTGACGCTTCGCACACAGACCGTGCGCGGCGCAGGCGCGGTCTGGACCAGCCGCGCGATCTTTCGAGCGGATGACCACGGCGTCATCGACCTTGCCCGGGATGCGCCGGTTGAAGGCGACTACAGCGGTGTATCGGCGATGGGGCTCATCTGGTCGCAGGTTCCGGTCGTTGCAGGCAACCGCGAGGTGTTTCCCGCCGATGTCTCGGACGCGTTATCGACCTGCATCGAAGTGATCGATGAACGCGGACAGGTGTTGAGCGCGACGCTGCTCATCCAGCGGCTGATGGCGCCCGGTGTGGAACGGCGCGACATGCGCGTTGACGGCTGTGTGGGCACGGTGTTCCTGCCGGCAACACCTGGGCCTCATCCCGCGGTGCTCGTGCTGAACGGATCGGGTGGTGGCATCAATGAACCGCGCGGCGCGCTTTACGCATCGCGCGGATACGCGGCCCTCGCACTCGGTTACTTCAAGACGCCTGGGCTGTCCGACTACATCTCCAATACGCCACTCGAATACTTTCGCCGCGCGCTCGACTGGATCGCGCGCGAGTTGCAACCGGCCTCTGGCTTCATTGCAGTGAGCGGGCAATCGCGCGGTGGTGAACTCGCGTTACTGCTCGGCGCGACGTATCCGGATCGTGTCAAGGCAGTGATTGGCTATGTGCCCGGCGCGGTCATTCATAGCGCGCAGAACGCCGCCGATCCCGCAACCGGTCGCGAGGGTCCGACCTGGCTGCTCGACGGCAAGCCCCTGCCGCACTTGTGGGAAAACAACCGCACGGCCAGCTGGAAACCTTTCGACGATGGCCCGCCGCCGCATCGCCACGAACGCGCAATCCGGACGGCATTACTCGACCACGAAGCGGTGGAGCGGGCGCGGATTCACGTCGAAAAGACCGATGGCCCGGTGTTGCTGCTCTCCGCTACCGACGACGGTTCGTGGCCCTCCTCCGACTATTCACGCATGGTCGTGGATCGGCTCGAACGGGAGAAGCATGCGTACCCGGTGCGTCATCTCGACTTCGATAACGCCGGCCACGCAATCGTTTTTCCGTACGTGCCGACCACGCAACTTGTCTATGCGCATCCCGTGTCCGGACGCATCAGCACGGGCGGCGGCGAGCCGGCGGCGAACGCACGCGCCGATGAATCATCGTGGCGCGAAGTGCTGGCTTTTCTCGGCGCAGCCGTCAATTCTCGCGCATCACAAGGCGCCCACAATTCTTTGAGGCAGGAGCAACCATGACAGACACCTACGACCTCAGCACCGATATTGTCGACCGGATTGCGGGCCTCACACCCGGATCAGCGGCTTACCTAACGCGACATAAACGCGACAAGGTCGCCGCCGCCACGCAGCGCAGCTCCGACGCTTTATTCGATCCCGCGCTGCCGGATCTGTCGCTGAGTGACCGCTTGCTTGTGGCGTTATATGCGTGCACGTTGTCGAATGCCCCCGCGTTAGCGACACATTATGCGGAACGGCTTGCTTCGATCAACGCGGACCGCGCCGTGATCGATCAGATCGCACAAGGATCGATCGACGCTCAAGAACCTCGCTTGCGCGCGATGCTCATCTTCACGCGCACGCTGATCCAGTCACCCATAGACGGCGATAAAACCGCGCTCGAACAATTGCCCGCCACCGGCATTCCGACACCCGCCGTGGTCGCGCTTGCGCAGCTAATCGCCTTTCTCTCATATCAGATTCGCCTGACGGCCGGTTTGCGCGCGCTGCAGGTCTTGAAAGCAACGGAGGCAGCATGAGCCGGTTAATTGAAGCGCAGGGCTTCACCAATCGCGTGCTGGGATGGGACGCATGGCTGGACGTCGTAGAACTCGCCGATGCCTCCCCCGAGCAGATCACCGTGCTGGAAGAAAGTCATCCGAAGGCGAAGGAATCCGACTATTACCTGTTCCTCGTGCATCAGCCGGAAATCCTGCGTCAGCGCTCGGCGGCCTTCAACGCCATCATGTATGCACCGGGCGGCTTGCCGCGTGCGGAGCGCGAGTTAGCATCAACAGTTGTTTCGCGGGTCAATGGCTGTGTGTATTGCGCGTCCGTGCATGCGCAGCGTTTTGAGCAACTGGCGAAACGCGACGATGTGATTGAACAGGTTTTTAACGACCCGGCAACCGCTGGAACGTCGCCACGCGAGAAGGCGATCGTGCTGGCGTCCATCGACCTGACGCTGACGCCGGGTCAGGTTGAACCTGCACAGTTGCGGGCGCTGCGAGAGGTTGGTTTGAGCGACGACGAGATCCTCGACCTGATTCATTCCATCGCCATTTTCGCGTGGGCCAACCGCCTGATGCTCAACCTCGGCGAACCGGTTGGATGAACGGACCGGGTTTGACTGACTCCTCTGAATTGACGGCAGTGATCCTGGTATTCGACGCACCGGGATTTCTGCTGGGGTATCCTGCGGATATTCGTTAAGGCATAGACCTTGCTCTGTTTGAGCACTGTCTGCCCACGGCTTGGTGTCATTCCTAAAAGTGTGAGGCTTTTCCCACGGGGTCTCATGAAACAACATCGTCCGCATCCGCCGCGTCTTCTGCACGACCACTCTCATGTGGCCTGGCGTGACCTCTCGCTGACGTCCGCACCCTTCGCGTTATTTTTCATTGTCCTGATCGGCTTGATCGTGTGGCTGGCCGACCCGGCTCCTCCCAGAACCATCACGATCAGCGCGGGTCCTGAAGACAGCGCGCTCCTGCATACCGCCGACGAGTACAAGAAGATCCTGGCCCGCAATGGCGTGACCCTCAAAGTGCTTCAATCGGATGGATCGGTGCAGAACCTGCAACGACTGATGGACCCCAAGAGCCATGTCGATCTTGCGCTGGTTCAGGGCGGTGTATCGGATGCGGCGGCCAGGTCATCGCTTATGTCGCTTGGTAGCGTCTTTTACGTTCCTCTCGTGGTGTTTTATCGTGGCAAGGGGCTGACGCAGTTGTCGGACCTGGAGGGCAAGAGAATCGCGATAGGCCGCGAAGGCAGTGGCACCCGCCGGTTGTCGCTCAGCCTGCTCGAGGCCAACGGCATAGCCCCGGGCGGCGACACTCAACTCGTACCGCTCGACGGCATGGACGCGGCCAAGCAACTGGTGAGCGGCAACGTTGATGCTGCCATGCTCAACGGCGATTCGACCACGCGCGGATTGATGCTGAGGCTGCTGGGCATCCCGGGAATCTCCGTGATGGATTTCGCGGAAGCAAGCGCTTACACGCGGCTCTTTCCGTCTCTGGACGAAATCGACCTGCCGACCGGCGTGCTCGATCTCCGGCGCAAGATACCTCCGCAGACCTTGCATCTGATCGGCCCGACCGTCGAAATCCTCGCACGGCAAAACCTGCACCCGGCCATATCGGATCTGATCATCGAAGCGGCCCAGGAAGTCCACGGGATGCCGGGGCTGCTGCAAAACGCCGGGCAATTTCCCAGTCCGATTGCCCGCGAATACCCCATCAGCGAAGAGGCCACGCGCTACTACAAGTCGGGCAAGAGTTTCCTCTATCGCGTGCTGCCCTTCTGGCTCGCCAGCATTGCAGACCGGATACTGGTTCTGCTGCTGCCCGTCGCCGTGTTGCTGATTCCGGTCTTGCGGCTGATCCCTGCACTGTATGCGTGGCGCGTGAGATCGCGGATCTATCGGTATTACGGTGCGCTGATCGCCATCGAGCGCAGCGTGCTGGACAGCTCGACGGAGGAGGAGCGAAACGCGCTCGTGGCCGAACTCGATCAGATCGAAGAGTCTCTTAATACCGTGCGGATGCCACTCGCGCATGCCGATGCTTTTTACGTCCTTCGCGAACACATCGGGTTCGTGCGCGCGCATTTGAGCGAGGCGTCGCGTCAGAAAGCGCACGCGTAGGGTACGGGTTTCATTCCCGCAAAGGATGAGCAGCGGCCTCAGTCCGAGAACCGTCGGAGAACGAAGCACCCGCCCTAATACACAATTTCGGATTTAGAAATAGCGAATCGATATTGGCGCATGTCGCCCATGCCTGCCAATAATCCGATCGTGGAACTCCATGCATTGCGGTGCACGCAACAGCATGGGGCCGTTGCGGCCGTGCCCAAAACAGGCGCTCCCCACGAACCACGCAAACATCTTCAGTCTCCATGCCGGTGGACGTAGCGAGCGCCGTCCGTGCTCGCGCGCACCTGCTTCATAACAATGTCGGGGCGACCATGAGCGATACATCCACCACACCACCTGCTTACGAAGCCGAACACCGCCCCGACCGGTCCAGCAGCGGTCCCTTTAAGACTGAAGATTGGTGGGCCGTCTGGATCGGTCTGGCGATCATCGTGATCGCGTACTTACTGTTTGCTTCGGGCACGAGCATCAAGTGGCTGGCAGTCGCCCCCGCCAAGTAGTCGAGCGTCTCCCAGGCCGCGAGGGACCTGGGACATCACCTCTCGAACTACATCGCACTCTTTATCGTCTTTGCCGTTCTGTTCGGCGTCGCAGTGGCCGCACTCGGGCAGCGGATAGCACTGTTCCTGCCGGGCTTTCTTGTAGTGTTCGTGGTGTCGACACTGATCTTTATCGCCGGCGCCTGGACCAGTTCATCGACATACAACCTCGAGCCGCCGTTGATCGCCCTCGCGCTCGGCTTGATTGTCTCGAACCTGACGCGGCTTCCTGCATGGCTTGTGCCTGCGTTGCGGGTCGAGTTTTATATCAAGGTGGGTATCGTGCTGCTCGGCGCAACGCTGCCCTTCACGCTGCTCGTGTGGGCGGGTCCTGTTGCGGTCGGGCAGGCGACCGTTGTGTCGCTGGTCACCTTCTTCGTGATCTTCCTGGTCGGCCGTGCGCTCGGACTGGACAAGCGTTTTGCTGCCGTGCTCGGCGTGGGCGGTGCGGTGTGCGGCGTGTCGGCTGCCATCGCCATTGCGGGCGCAGTGCGAGCGAAGCGCGAACAAGCGTCGGTGGCCATCACGCTTGTGGTGGTCTGGGCCATCGTGATGGTGTTCGCGTTGCCATTCGTGTCGCGTGCGCTCGGATTGCCGACGGGTGTGGCCGGTGCGTGGATCGGGACATCGGAATTCGCAGATGCCGCCGGCATTGCCGCCGCACAGGCATACGGCGATCTGGCGAAGCATGCCGGCAGCGTGATCGCCGGTGCACCCGAGGCGTCGCTGCAAGCGTTCACGCTGATGAAGGTCGTCGGGCGCGACATCTGGATCGGCATCTGGGCATTCGTGCTCGCGATTGTCGCTACAACGCGCTGGGATCGCGACGAACCCGGCGCCGTGAAAACGCAGACGACCGCGCGCGAAATCTGGACGCGTTTTCCGAAGTTCGTGATCGGCTTCCTGATTGCTTCGGCGCTGGTTACGTGGATCGGCAGCCATTACACGCTGACCGAATACCGTAGCGTGGTGACGCCAGCCTTCGTCGCACCGATCACCGCCTTGCGCACGTGGGCGTTCACCTTCTGCTTCTTGAGCATCGGCTTGACCACACGACTCGGTAGTTTGTCCGCGACGGGCGCGAAGCCTTTCATTGCTTTCACGGCGGGCGTTGCTGTGAACGTGGTGATTGGCTACCTCCTCTCAGTGCATGTGTTCGGCGCGTACTGGGCCTCGCTTGGACAATGAACATGAACCATGCCGTCAAGCGTGATGACGCTGTTGCGAACCGCGCAGTGTGCGCGGCTTGCCGGCATTGCGAACAAGACCGTCATGTACTCGAAGCGATGATTCCCGGACTGACTTCGTTCAGTTCGGGATTCGGCGCAAGCGTGGGGGAGACGCGTCTTTGCCGACGCCACGATCAGTTGATATCGCCGGGCGATTCGTGCGTTGAATTCGAGGCAACTGCTTCGTAGCAGCGCATCAGGCGGCTTCAGGTCAGCGTATCTAGCGCCGCCGCTGTGAATGGCCGAAGCTCACTTGAGCGCTCTTCCCCGATCTTTGCCAGCCACTGATCCGGAAAAATTCGAATGGCATCTGGCATCATCAGCATACCTGATTAAATTCAAAGGCTAATTTCCTATTGGATCGATCAGGAAAAGACCGGTCGCTTTTATGACGCCAGCGTAGGTTCAGTACCGGTTTTCTGAATACGCCAACGATGCGGCGTGACACCTTCCCACTGATTGAAACTACGAGAAAAGGAATTCAACTCCTCGAAGCCCAGGAACCAAGCTATCTCGCCAAGATCCAGGTTGGTATTCGCCAGCAATCGATGAGCGACGCGCTGCCTCACCGCGTCAAGCCGTTCCTGATAGTAGGTTCCATTCTGAGCGAGTCGCCGCTGCAGCGTTCGCGGACTGACGGCGAGTTCCGCCGCAAGCGTTTCAACGCTTGGCCGCTGTCCACGCATTCCGCGAAGAAGCGCCGCGTCGACTTGTCCATCGAACGATTCGTGCTTTGAGATAGACGCAAGCTCCGCATCCAGTCCAGGCACTAGTTCATGAACCAGGCTCTCGTCATGCGTGATGAATGGCGTCTTCATATCGGTCGATGAAAAGACGAGCGCATCTGTCGGTGCATCGAATCTTATGTCGCATTTGAAATGACGTGCAAGGCGCTTTTGCCCCTTCGTTCGACGGGCCAGCTCTATGCGCTTCGGCGTAATCGCCCCACCGGAAGCCCGTCCTGCCAACTTGACGGTGGATGCAAAAATAGCGTCAACAAGCAGATCCGGTGCAGATGCATCCGCAAGAAGCCAGTGAAACGTAACGGCAGCTTCGCCCTCAGTCACGTCCACCCGGACATCCTCCGGGCAGGTGAGACGCTTGTAACGGGAGAGTTTCCTGAACGCATCCGATAGGTCCCGCGAATGCAGCGCGCACAGGGACGCCAAATCGAGTTTGCCTTCAAACGCCTCACTGCCAATGCGAATACCAATCTCCTCGTCCGCACTCACCTCTCCGATTGCCGCCCATACCGCGAAAAAATGCTGTGTATCGAGGTGAAGAACCGCAACCGACGACGTCGGCTGTGGCACGCGGGCTATCTCGAGCACACGGGCAACATCGATCCCAAGGGCGTCAAGGCGGGCCAGAAGCGCTACGCTAAGCGGCACTGTGTCGGACTGAACGCGCACATTGGGTTTCGTCGCCATTTACGCCGCCCGCTCCTGAGTTAAGCCAATCTTTTTCAACAACGAAACGAGCGCCTCGATGTCCGCGTCGTCCGCATCGGTTGACAGACTTAAGTCCTTCCACTGCGCGTCACCCGCAGCTTGAGCCTTATTGACCATGCTGGCAATCATCACTGCATCTGTTCCCAACAGCAGCCGCAGCGGGGGTGTTTCAAGACCCGCGATCTTCAAGATTGCAAGCGCGGCCTTCTTCGGGTCGCCGATTGGCTTGACGAGTTCACGAAACGCCAGGAAGGCACCAATGGATTCACGATAAGCCTCTCCTGGCTGGACCACCGACATCGACGAGCCGGCCCAGTCCGTACGGAAGCCACCAGGTTCAACGATCGTGACCTTGATCCCAAGCGGTCCGACTTCTTTTGCGAGGACTTCGGAATATCCCTCCACTGCCCACTTTGCAGACTGATAAGCGGCAAGACCGGGTGAACCAGCACGACCGCCAATAGAGGAAATCTGCAGGATGTGGCCCGCTCCCTGGCCGCGCATGACAGGGATAGCAGCGCGTGTGACATTCGCCACGCCAAAGAAGTTCGTCTCGATCTGCGCACGGAAGTCATCGTCATCGCCCTCCTCGATCGAAGCGACATTCCCGTAACCGGCGTTGTTGACCAGCACATCGAGCTGCCCGAAAGCATCGACCGCCTCCTTGATTGCTGCCCGGGCCGATACCGGATCGGTTACATCTAACGATACTGCCCGCACCTTGTCGCCGTATTGTTCGACAAGCGGTGCGAGATCTGCCGGATTCCGTGCGGTCGCAACGAGACGATGTCCAGCGGCAAGCACCGCTTCCGCCAATGCACGGCCGAGGCCACGTGAACTTCCTGTGATGAGCCAGACTGAAGACATGCGATGAACTCCTGTGAGATGAACCTTGCAGCCGAAGTGGATGCGATGGACAAATCTTAGGAGCGTTGCGAGCAGATCTCTAATCCGATTGTGCCAACTTTGAGGGCGCCGGTCGGGTAAGAAGGCTGAACGGGGCAAGCACACATGACAGCGTTCCACATGGCGCAATCGGGTTAGGAACCCAAGCCGGATCCTCTTAAGGTTCGTCCAGGCCTCTGTCGGCAACACGCAGACAGGGCAGTGGCAGAACTCATCGTATGGTTGGCAGTATTCGCCGTAAGTGCGGCGTTGTCGTGCTCAAGACGGGATCGCATACTAAGTTTCAACCAAGCGATCGCATTGCTATCAGTCGACAGGATGCATGGAGCTTTTGCCTCGACTCAAGCAACGCTAACCCTCTCAGGATCTATCGTGAACAAATTAACCACTGCATTTGGTGCGCCGGTCGCAGATAACCAGAACATAAAAACAGCGGGACCGCGTGGTCCTGCATTACTCGAGGACGTATGGTTCCTCGAAAAACTGGCGCATTTTGACCGAGAGGTCATTCCCGAACGGCGCATGCACGCCAAGGGATCCGGTGCGTTTGGTACCTTCACCGTCACGCATGACATCACCCGATACACCAAGGCCAGTATTTTTTCAGAAGTCGGAAAGACGACCGAAATGTTCACGCGTTTCTCGACGGTAGCGGGAGAACGGGGCGCGGCCGACGCGGAGCGCGACATTCGCGGCTTCTCCATGAAGTTCTACACGGAACAAGGCAACTGGGATCTTGTTGGAAACAACACTCCCGTGTTTTTCCTGCGCGATCCGCTGAAGTTTCCCGATCTGAATCACGCGATCAAGCGCGACCCTCGCACCGGCTTGCGCAGCGCGGAAAACAATTGGGACTTTTGGACACAGCTTCCCGAAGCGCTGCATCAGGTCACCATAGTAATGAGCGATCGCGGTCTGCCAAAAACCTTCCGGCATATGCACGGTTTCGGCAGTCACACCTACAGCTTCATCAACGCAGCGAACGAACGCTTCTGGGTAAAGTTCCATTTTCGGACGCAGCAAGGCATTGCGAACCTGACCGATGCAGAAGCTGAAGCTGCCGCAGGACGCGATCGTGAGACGCACCATCGCGATCTGTATGAATCAATCGAACGCGGCGATTTTCCGAGGTGGACGCTGTCGATCCAGATCATGCCGGAAAAAGATGCAGCCAGTTACCATCTCAATCCGTTCGATCTGACAAAGGTCTGGCCCAAGAGCGATTACCCACTGATCGATGTCGGCGTGATGGAGTTGAACCGCAATCCGGAAAATCATTTCGCCGACGTTGAACAAGCCGCCTTTTCGCCGGCCAATGTGGTTCCAGGCATCAGCTTCTCACCCGACAAAATGCTTCAAGGACGACTCTTCGCCTACGGGGATGCTCAACGCTACCGCCTGAGCGTCAATTACCATCAAATACCCGTGAATGCGCCGCGCGGCGCCCGTTACGTCCACAGCTATCACCGTGATGGCGTGATGCGTGTCGATGCGAATACGGGCGGCGCCACGCCCTATGAGCCAAACACTCGCGGCGAGTGGCAGGAGCAACCCGATTTCCGTGAGCCTCCGCTGTCGCTTGAGGGCGCGGCTGACCACTGGAATCACCGCGTCGATGACGACTACTACTCTCAGCCTGGCAATTTATTCCGCAGCATGACCGCGGAACAACAACAGGCGCTGTTCGACAATACCGCGCGCGCGATGAAAGGCGTGTCAGCGCCTGTTCAGCAACTCCATATCGGGCATTGCAAAATGGCCGACCCGAAATATGGTGAGGGCGTAGCTAAAGCAATCGAAGCGCTGGAAAAGCGGTTGTCCTGAACCACCTCGTTTGCCGGCTTGTCGCATCTGAGTCATTCGAAGTTGATGCGACTCGCCTCGGCCTCCACTTCCCGATACTTCGCGAACTTCGACATCTGTCCGATCCCCGGGTTGAAACAGTTGCAAGGGTCGAGCTTTTGATAGAAGGCCGCAAGCTGGGGCTTCGCATGGTACAGATGACCAACGTTATGTTCCGCCGGATATTCTGCACCCCGGCGGTCCAGCAGCGTCCACATCTTGTGTTCGACTTCGAGGCAGTCGTTGCCCTTCTTGACGATGTAATCCTGATGGAACACATGGCACAGGAAGTGGCCGTAATACAGCTTGATAGAGATCGTCTCTTCAATATCGGGCGGCAGCGTCTCGATCCAGTCGCGATCGTTGCGGCGCAGTGCAACGTCGAGTGCAACGATGTTCTCCACTTCCCGGCTGTGCACGGCGCGATAGCGGACCGCGGCGCCGGCGGCAGCAAAGCGATGCAAGAAGGCTTTGTTGCCCTCTTCCTCGGTGCATTCGAAATAACCGCCCGTCGCGCTTTCGCTTTGGAAATAGCTTGAGAGAAAAGCGCACGTTTCTTCGACACTTTCTGCCGTCACCTTAAGCATCAGGTGATGCTCGTACTTGTCACGGTACTGTTTCATGCGCGGCGGCAGATGGCTTGGAAACAGCCGGCTCGCAGCCTGCATGACGCGATCGGTGAAATGCGAAGGAAAAAAGCCGAGGCGATCGAACAGCGCATCGAAACGGCTTTTTAGGCCGAACAGCGCAGGCAGCCGCGACGTGCCAAGATAATTGATTGCAAGAAAGGTATCTTTGCCGTACTCCTCAGCAATATTAAAGGCGTCACGATGAAGGTATTCCCCCGAGATCGGCAGGTGTTTGAATTCGTGTAACGCGTGACGGCGGATCTCGGTGAGCTCGTCGGGCCGGTTCGTGCCGATATAAAAAACCTTCGCGTTCTGCTCAATCGGAAACGTGTCGAGCCGTACCGCGAACACCATCACCTTGCCGGCCGAGCCTGACGCTTCATGGAGACGCTGTGGGTCTGCATTGAAGCGCGCGGGGGTATCGGCATCGATCTCGCGCACGTGAGTCGCGTAGCCGTGGTCCGATCCAGCGCCTGCATCGTGCCGGATATCGGCTTCCGAAAACTCGCCGCGCTCAAGCCGGGCAAGGATGCTGTCGGGCGTTTCGCCGAGATCGATTCCCAGATGATTGACGAGGCTGAGCCGGCCTGCCGCATCGACCTGCGCGAATACCGCCATTTCCGTGTACGCCGGGCCGCGATGCACCAATGCACCGCCCGAGTTGTTGCAGACACCGCCGAATACTGACGCGCCTATACAGCTTGAGCCAATCACCGAATGCGGCTCGCGGCCAAGGGGCTTCAGCATTCTTTCCAGCTGGTCGAGCGTGGCCCCGGGAAGGCAGACGACCTGCTTGCCGTCGTTGATCACGTACACTTTCTTCATGCGGCTCGTGCTGACGATCACGATGTCCCGATCATAGTCGTCGCCATCGGGTGTCGAACCACCCGTGAGCCCCGTGTTCGACGCTTGCGCGATGACAATCACATTCGTCGCGATGCACGCCTGCAGCACCTTCCATTGTTCGACAATCGTGCCGGGACATACCACCGCGAGCGCCTTGCCTGCGCCAAACCGAAAACCCGTGCGGTAGCGGCGGGTTGCGCTGTCATCCGTCAGGGTGTGCTTCTCGCCGACGATGTCGCGAAGATCCGCAATCAACCTATGGGCCGAGTCGGCCGGAAGAGTGGCCAGGGGTGCGCGCGTTGCTGACATCGAATTCTCCTGAGGAAAAATTTAAGCGTGACGCGCAGCCACTTCGTCTAGCCGCTTAGCGTGCGGCCTCTTGGCGCATCAGGTTGAAGCAAAGGTTAAAATCAGGCGGGTCATTAGTCCAATATCTTGAAGATGCTTTTTGGAGACGAAAAAAATATGGAATTTCGTCAGTTGCGTTACTTCCTCGCCGTGGCCGAGCACCTGCATTTCACCGATGCTGCCGCGCATCTGGGCATTGCCCAGCCTCCCTTGAGCCAGCAGATCCTGAAGCTCGAACGGGAGATCGGCACACAGCTCTTTGTCAGGCATCCACGCCGCGTGGAATTGACCGAAGCCGGACGGCTCTTTCGCGAGAGCGCGCGGCGCATTGTCGAGGACGCGCAGCAGGCATTCGTTGAAGTACAGAACGCGGGACGTGGAGAGACGGGACGTCTATCGCTCGGTTTCGCGGGTTCTACTGTGTTTCATCCCAAGGTCGCGGCAACGATGCAGAAGTATCGGCATGCCTATGAGCACGTCGCGATCAGTTGTGAGGAGAGCAATAGCTCGCTGTTGCTCGACCGGGTCGCCGAGCGGCAAATCGACGCCGCCCTGGTGCGCATGCCGTTGAACTGCCGGGATCTGATCGTCGAGCCGCTTGTCGATGAAGACATGTTGGCGGTACTGCCGGCGAATCACCGCTTGAACCGGCGACGGCACGTTGATCTGGCAAACCTTGCGGACGATCCGTTCATTCTCTTTCCGCGGCCGATCGGTCCGGATCTATACGACTCGATCATCAGTGCATGCCGCGAAGCCGGCTTCGCGCCCTCGATAGGAATGGAGTCGCCGCAGATATCGTCGGCGGCGAATCTGGTTGCGGCGGGATTCGGCGTTGCCGTGGTTCCCGCGTCGATCCGGCAGATCCAGGTTGAAGGCGTGTCGTATCACGCGCTGCAGGGGAAGCCGCTTTCGACCGGTATCGCGTTGATCCATCGGTCGCGCGAAAAGTCACCGACAGTGCTGAACTTTGTGAAGATTTTGCGGCAGCAGCGAGCGGTCCGCTGACTGCTGAACGCGCAAGCCAAGGCCGCTCTTGAAGTTCAACGGACAAGAGCGGGATCGATCTCGTTGCGTGTGAGGCCAAATTTTGCCATGCGATCGCGATGGTCTGGCGAGCCCAGATATAGACGAAGTTGTTCGTTCACCGCATTCAGCAGAGCGCTATTTTTCTTGCTAAACGAGAACGCTCCGAGCGGGAGATTTCGCTGTGCGCCGTTCGTTCCCGGCGCGTGCTCGACTGCATCAAGCACCGAACCGCCGATACGGTCAGCGAGAATGCGATTGCCCAACGCGGTGCTCGCATACGCATCGATTGCCCCCGAGCGAACCGCTTCAATAGCATCGGCTTGGTGCTCGAAGATGGTTATCTGGTCATCGCTTACGCCTGACGCTCTCGCTGAATCGTGTTGAACCTGACCGGCAATGATGCCGAGGCGCGCATCGTCGCGTTTTGCGAGTGACGCATAACTGGTGAGCGCTTTCGGATTTCCAGCCTTAATCAGGAAGCCGTCTCCGATCGACCATACGGGCAAGCTGAATGCGACTAGCCTGGCCCGTTCAGGTGTAACGAAAAGCGGAACGTTCATATCCCAGCGCCCGGCTTCGACGCCAGGCAGCAGTTCGCTGAAGGTAGTCAGGTGATGTTCGATCCGGGTGACTCCGATCGCGCGAAGCACTGTACCCGCCAGATCAATGTCAGCACCGGTAGCATGATCCGCTTCCGTCCAGCCGAACGGCGGTTCTTCGATGTACGCAATCGTTATCTTCATTGCCATGTCTCGCAAAACGTCGTCATAAAACTTCATGCGTGCGTGAACCAACGAATAAAACAATGTCCCGATCGAGCGGCATTCGTGATCTGATACAACTGCAAAAATGCCAAATCCTTTTTAACTCAGCCACGGGTGGCTTCGTTAGAATCTGCTTTCGATGCTTATATTCGCCTATAACCGGAGACAAACATGCCAGGATTACTTCCCGATGTCGACCGCGAGGGACTTCTCGAATATTCAGTCGTTTATACCGACCGATCAATCAATCACATGTCGCAGCTCTTTCAAGGAGTCATGCGCGATATTTCCGGTTCCCTGAAAAAAGTCTACAACGCGAAAGCGGCCGTTGTGGTCCCCGGCAGCGGAACATTCGGCATGGAAGCCGTTGCGCGGCAATTCGCGACGAACAAGAAGTGTCTGATCATCCGCAACGGCTGGTTCAGTTTTCGCTGGTCGCAGATTTTCGACATGGGCGGCATTCCGTCTGAATCGATCGTGCTGAAGGCGCGTCCGGTCGCACAAGGGAGACAGGCTGCCTATGCACCGCCGCCAGTCGAAGATGTGGTCGCGGCGATCAAGGAAAACAAGCCGGATCTGGTCTTTGCGCCGCACGTTGAAACCGCATCCGGGATCATGCTGCCGGACGCTTATTTGCGCGCGGTGGGCGACGCTGTGCATGCCGTCGGCGGCATGTTGGTACTGGATTGCATTGCCTCCGGCACGGTCTGGGTCGACATGAAAGAGTGCGGCGTTGACGTCCTGCTCAGCGCGCCGCAAAAAGGATGGAGCGCGTCACCGTGCTGCGGGCTGGTGATGCTTAGTCCACTCGCTCGCGAAAGAATCGACGGCACGACTAGCACTAGTTTCGCTTGCGATCTTCGCAAATGGCTGCAGATCATGGAAGCGTACGAGAACGGCGGGTTCGCGTATCACGCCACGATGCCCACCGACGGTCTCGCTATCCTGCGTGACATCATGAAAGAAACCGAGACATACGGCTTCGATAAAGTCAGAGCGGAGCAGCTCGAACTCGGCAAGCGCGTTCGCTCACTTCTTGCTGACAAGGGTTTTAAGAGCGTGGCGGCTGAGGGATTCGAGGCCCCGGGCGTTGTGGTCAGCTACACGGACGATGACGGAATCCGATCCGGCAAGAAGTTCGCCGATGCCGGCTTGCAGATCGCGCCCGGCGTTCCGCTGCAATGCGACGAGCCCGAAGATTTCAAGACCTTCCGCATCGGATTATTCGGCTTGGACAAACTGCAAGACGTTGAAGGTGCGGTGGCGAGGCTCGCGAAGGCGGTGGATCGGATTGTTTAGGGCGGTTTTTGTGCGCGGAGGATGGGCGTGGCGCTCGTCCTCGCGATGCTTTGGGGGGGTGGAACGGGGTGGGCAGCTATGTGTAATGTCGGGCTTAAAGGACGGTGGCGAGGTCGTCCCAGTTCGCGAATGGCAGCTTCGGAGGCATTGGTTGAACGGGCGCGATTGTTAAAAAGACTCACTCAATTTCATACCGGCGGACATTCGTAGCAGCGCGACCACCAGATATCGCAAACGTCCGATCCACACGCCGGGCAGACGCGCCTTTTCTGGCCGCTCATTGACGGAACGGTACCGGTTACATCGACGCCCAACTACCCTCCGCCGCTACCATAAACCGCCTCTAAAACCATCAAGCAACCGCAACCGCCCAGCGCCCTCACCCCATCTGACTTTCGCTATACGCCGCCAAAAATTCATCTGACGCAACCAGATCAGCCAACTTACGCAGCGTGGCCGCGGAATCGGCGCCTAACACTGCCTCGACCCGCTCATTCACTGCCGACCAGTGCCCCGCCGCCTCGCCAAGCCGCGCGTCACCAACGGCCGTCAATGCCGCGCGCTTGGTACGCCCGTCCTGCTCATCGGGCTGCAGCATCACCAGACCATCGCGTACCAAAGGCCGGAGCGCGTGCGTCAAAGCGGATATCTGAATGGCGAGTTTGCCCGCCAGATCCTGAAGCGTGGGCGCCTGAGCATCATTAGCGTTTCCCCACCGATGGATCTCAGCCAGCAAGCCAAGCTGTGTCGCCTTCAATCCAGTGGGAGCAAGCGCATCGTCGTACAGGTTGCCCAATCGCCGCGCGGCCCTCCGCAGCGCGGTGTTAGTACATACGAGGTCTTCATAGCTAACGGGGACTTCGCTGCGGACGGAAGCCGGTCCGGTTCGTTTCTTCATATCGTTTGACGTCATTTCCATGACGCAAGTAAGGATGAGCAGAAATTCATTGACACGCACCTAGTATAAACCCATATACTTGAGCCCTCAATTAATTTAGTTGAGCACTCGATTTAATGACTTGGAGAAATGCAATGGCCGCTAGCAACAAAACCGCTGTGGTAACTGGCGCATCGTCTGGCATTGGCGCGGTATACGCCGATCGTCTGGCTGCACGCGGCTATGATCTCATCCTGGTCGCGCGACGTGCAGACCGCTTGTTGGCACTATCAGAAAAGCTGTCGGCATCTCACGGCGTCAAGGTCCAGACACTGGTCGCCGACCTCGCTGACGAAGCCGATCTTGCCAAGGTCGAAAACGTGCTGGCTAACGACGCTAGCGTGCGCTTGCTGGTCAACAACGCCGGCCTTGCGCACTTTAGCCCCCTTGCGCAAGCGTCGGTCAGCAACTCGATGGCGCAAGTCGCGCTCAACATCACAGCGCTAACGCAGCTGACGCACGCCGTTCTGCCCAGTTTTCTCACCCGCAATGAAGGCGACATCATCAACGTTGCCTCGGCGTTGTCGGTGCACTCTTTGCCATTCAGCGCTGTCTATAGCGGCACCAAAGCCTATGTGGTGGCGTTCAGCCGAGGGCTTCAGGCCGAACTGACGGAGACGGGCGTCAGGCTGCAGATCGTACTGCCATCCGCGACGGCAACGGAGATCTGGGATCTGGCCGGTGTACCTCTGTCCACGCTTAATCAGGATAACGTAATGAGTGCCGAAAACATGGTCGACGCCGCGCTGGTCGGCTTCGACCGGAGTGAAAAACTCACGTGGCCGTCGGTAGCCGATGAAAGCCTGTGGGAGAAGTATGACGCGGCCCGCGCTGCTCTATTTGCTGCTACTCAGACCGGTAAGCCAGCACCCTCGCTACCAGGCAGCGTGACGCGACCGTCTGTTCAAGCCGGTAATCTTTAAGAGACGGGGAATACGCTGTTGTCTTGTTCTTTTCCCGGACATCGGCGGCCAAAAAATGACCTTGCACGCATTAGACTTCGCTGCGCTTGAGCAAATAGTCGAGCCCACCCACGCGATACCACCGATATCCGTAAGGCTCGAGAACAACGCTATGGCGGCCATCATCTCCGACTTGGCTGTGGTCGTCGGATAGAAGGTTGACGAGCATGTCCTCGTCGGGATTCGTACAGCCCGACCTGAATTTCACGGTGCACGCCTCGGCGCTGAAGTTGTGCAGGCACAAGACCGAATTGTTGCGCCAGTCGTAGCGCAACGCGAGGACCTCGTTGCGGGAAGCACGCAGAACCGCGAAGTCGCCCCAACTGATTTCGGGGACTTCGCGGCGCATGCGGATCAGGCGCTCCGTCCAGTTCAGGAACGAGTTGGGATCGCGCCGCTGATCGGCCACGTTGACCCGTTCGTAACCGTAAGGACCACCCGAGATGACTCTTGCAACGGGCCGCGCGTGCTTGGTAAAGCCTCCGTGGGGCTCGCTGGACCATTGCATCGGCGTGCGGGCGCATTCACGTTCCGGCAAGCGCAGATCGTCGCCCATGCCAATCTCATCGCCGTATCGGAAGACGGGGGTGCCCGGCAGCGTCAGCATCAAACTGTAAGCAAGCTCAAGACGACGGCGGTCGCCGGACAGCATGGGCGCAATCCTTCTGCGGATGCCCCTGTCGTATAGCTGCATATCCGGGTCCGGCCCAAAGGCCGCGAATACCGTGGCGCGTTGCTCAGGCGTCAGGCGGCCTAGATCGAGTTCATCGTGGTTGCGCAAGAACACGCCCCATTGCGCCGTTGCGGGGCGCGGCCTGGTCGCCAGCAACGCCTTCTTCAGCGGCGCCGTATCCGCGCTCGCCAGCGTGTAGAACGTATTCTGGTTGACCTGGAAATTGAACATCATCTGAAGACGCTCGCCGTCATCGCCGAAATACTCCAGGTCGGTATCAGGCAACACATTCGCCTCCGCCAGGATGATCGCGTCGCCCTTGCGCCACTGCAGGAATTCGCGGAAAGTGCGCAGCATGTTGTACTGCTCGACTGGCTTCGTCACCTTGGCCCCCTTCGTCGATATCACGAAGGGCACTGCGTCCATCCGGAAACCCGACACGCCAAGTTGAATCCAGAAACCCATCACCTTCAATATTTCCGCCTGCACATGCGGGTTGGCCGTATTCAAGTCCGGTTGAAAATCGTAGAAGCGATGGAAGTACCAAAGCGCCGCTCGCTTGTCGTAAGTCCATGTCGATTTCTGAACGCCCGGAAACACGATTCCATCCTTGGCGTTGCGTGGTTTCTTCTCGGACCATACATACCAGTCGCGATATTTCGAGTCAGGATCGCTACGTGCTTCGCGGAACCATGCGTGCTGATCGGACGTGTGGTTGACCACGAGATCGATCATGACTCGCAAGCCGCGTTGATGGCACGCATGCGCGAACTCGGCGAAATCGCCCAGCGTGCCGTAGCGGGGATCGACGTTGTAATAGTCGGAGATGTCGTAGCCGGCATCGAGGCCGGGCGACGGCTGGAACGGCATCAGCCAGATAGTGGTAACGCCGAGGCCTTGCAGATAATCAAGGCGACGGATAAGGCCCTGGAAGTCACCCACGCCGTCGCCGTTTGCGTCCATGAACGTGCCTACCGAGAGGCAATAGACGATTGCATTCTTGTACCAGAGATCGTTTAGCATTTAAGCCTGCTCGTTGGGTCCAACCTGTGCGGTCATTCGAGGAACGAAATGTCAAAATTGGCGTGGTGGCAGCGAGGGGTGATCTATCAGGTCTATCCGCGATCCTTCCAGGATAAAAACGGCGACGGCATCGGCGATCTTGCGGGTATCACGGCGCGCCTGGAATACCTCGCCACGCTTGGCGTAGACGCCGTATGGATCTCGCCTGTCTATCCATCGCCCATGGTCGACTTCGGTTACGACGTCGCCGACTATTGCGCGATCGCGCCTGTGTTCGGGACGCTCGGCGACTTTGACCGGCTCGTCGCACATGCGCACGAATTGGGCCTGAAGGTCTTGCTCGACTTCGTTCCCAATCATTCCTCCGACAAACATCCGTGGTTCACCGAGAGTCGATCATCACGCGATAACGCGAAGCGCGATTGGTACCTATGGCGCGATCCCGCGCCCGATGGCGGGCCTCCCAACAACTGGCTGAGCCGCATGGGCGGCTCAGCGTGGGAATGGGACGCCCTAACGGGCCAATATTACTATCACGCGTTCCTGCGCGAACAGCCCGATCTCAACTGGCGCAATGCCGACGTACGCAAAGAAATGGACGACGTGTTGCGGTTCTGGCTGGATCGGGGCGTCGATGGTTTTCGCGTCGATGTACTTTGGCTGCTCATCAAGGATGCCCTCTTCCGCGACAATCCGCCGAACCCCGAGTTCAAGGCGGGCGAGCCCGATCATCATCGGCAACTGCAAACCTATACGGAAGATCAGCCTGAAGTTCATGACATCGTCCGGTCGATGCGCGCGACGCTCGACGAATACGGTGAACGTGTGTTGGTTGGCGAGATTTATTTGCCCGTGCCTCAGCTTGTCAGCTACTACGGACCGAACGGCGACGGCGCGAACATGCCGTTCAACTTTCAGCTGATCGGCGCGCCCTGGAACGCGGCGGAGATTGCGCGGATCGTGTCCGACTACGACCATGCGCTGCCTTTGCATGCATGGCCAAACTGGGTGCTCGGCAATCACGACAACCCGCGTGTCGCGACACGCATCGGCGCGCGCCAGGCGCGAGTCGCGGCAATGTTGCTGCTTACGCTACGCGGCACGCCTACGCTCTATTACGGCGATGAAATCGGCATGACTAACGGGGTGATCCCGCCCGATCGCGTGCAGGATCCTGCCGAGTTGCGACAGCCTGGCATTGGTCAGGGTCGCGACCCTGAACGGACACCCATGCAATGGGATGGATCACCGAAAGCCGGGTTTTCGAGTGGTGTGCCGTGGTTGCCAGTTAGCGGTGGTGATAGCGTCAACGTCATTGATCAGGATCGCGCAACATCGTCGATGCTAACGTTTTATAAGCGCTTGCTAGCGTTGCGCAGAAGCGAGCCGGCCTTGGTGGAAGGAGCGATTGAAAGAGTCATGGCGGGCGCTAACGTATTGACCTATGAACGACACGTGGGCAGTGAACGGCTTTTCGTCGCGTTGAATATGGCCGGAACGGATGCATCGATTGAAATACCTCAAGGGACCGTGGTGCTGTCGGCCATGGAAGGTCATGAGGGTAAACAGATCGCTGGAACCACCTTGCTCCTTGCCGGAGACGAAGGAGTAGTCATTCGTGTTTCGCCGGAAAGTTGAACCCGCTTGGTTTGCGAGCGCGCGAAGATGTCGCTACCGCTATACACTGGCACCCTTGATCAATGTCGCCAATGCCATGCCTTCAGAACACCCTGCTGACGAGCCACACGCCAATACGTCACCCTTTAAACGCGAACCGGTACCCGACTTGCCTCGGAAACTGCCGACTGGGTCTAGCGGCATCGAACCTGCAGTCGCCACCGGATTTTGCGGGCTGATGCTTGATGGCGGCGCCTGGGCTTTCACACGTGACAAAAGCGGAGACTTCTTCCCCGCGCTCACTCCCATTTGCATGGTCGCAGGCGCGATTCTTACCACCATTAGCCTTGTGTTGTTCGGGCTCGTCTGGCTCAAGCATCGGCGCGCTTCGAACGCAAAATGACCTTGTTTGGCCGGTTCCAAAAGCTGTGACGCCGGAGTCGGAGCCACTGCGCTACTGAGAGCGCTTCGGCATCCTGATTATCTGCGGCGAATGGTAGCCTTACCGCTCATTCCGACCTAGATATCCCTGTAACGGGACGAACGCTTGGCAAAAAAGAATTTCGTCTAACCGCCGACCGACATGAAAGCCGGTGGGCGGATGACGAGCGTGAGCGAATCAAGATGCTCCGTGCATGTTTGCGCGTCGTAGGTTCTACACTCCCTCGACAAGAACAGCCCGATAGGTCGCACCCTTGAAGCGATGCTGCACGACCGTTTGATATGCCGGGCTGTCATACCAGGCACGGGCAGAGGCGGTATCCGGGAATTCGATAATAACGACGCCCTCAGGCGCCGACCCTTCGAGCACCTGTTGCGGTCCGTAAGCGGCAAGAACCTTCAGCGGATGACCGGCAAAGGACGCGCCCACGTTGGCCTGGTAAGTGTCGAGTTCGGACTGGTCCTGTGTGCTTTCTCGCGTAAAAACGATATACGTGGCCATGCTTGTTGCTCCTGAAAAAATAGGTGAAGGGTCTAACACGCTGACTACACCGCTCAGTCTACTGAATTCCAGCGATTACGCCCGGTGCGCCGTGCAAATGCTTTCGCACCCGCACGCGCTTCAGATCAGGCTAAAGAAACCGCTCTTCCCTTCCTCAGGCAATCCACCCGCCATCGACCGTCAGACTTTCGCCGGTGGTGTAGCCTGCTTCCGGGCTCGCCAGATACGCTACTGCCGCCGCGATTTCTTCAGGCTTACCGAAGCGGCCAACGCTAGCGAGTTTGGTCATCGTGGCATGCGCTTCCGTTCCGGGCTGAGGAGCCAGTTCGGTGTCGATCGGGCCGGGCTGAACTGCATTGACCGTCACACCGAATTGCCCGAGTTCGCGCGAAAGACCGCGTGTGAAACCGCGAATGGCGAATTTCGACGCGATATAAAGCGTTACGCCCGGCAGCGGCGCAGCTTCACCGAAAGCGGAGCCCACATTAATGATGCGCCCCCAGCCCGTCTTGATCATGCGTTTCGCCGCGTCCTTCGCCAGTTCGATCGGCGCCCGCACATTCAGATTGAAGTGCGTGTCATAGGACGTATCCGACGACTCGAGGAACGGTCCGTATTCGACGGTGCCTGCATTGTTGACGAGGATGTCCAGCCGGCCTTCGAACTTCCCGCCGAAGACTCCATTCAACGAATCAGTCAGCGCCTTGACACCCTCGGGCTTTGCCAGATTGGCGCCGACTGCTTCGGCCTCGCCGCCCGCATCGCGGATCGCCTTGACGATGTTCGCTGCACGCTCCGGACTCGATGCGTAGTGGACGATCACCGATGCGCCGTCCCGTGCGAGACGGGTTGCGATAGCCGCGCCAATGCCACGAGAAGCGCCGGTCACGAGTGCAAGTTTGCCTTTAAGAGCTTGGGTCATGATTACCTCGATAGTGTTTTGAAAGGTTCGCTCACATGCTTAGGCGAAGGCGCTAGCCGATTGCTGCATGTGCGCCAATGCAGTCGTGCACTGGTTGATGCGTATCGTCTGCTCGTGGCGGGACACGCGGTAGTCATGTGCGAGGAATAGCTGTTATCCGGGGAAGACGTCTTCTGCTGCTGACCTGAGCGCTTCAATGTGTGGCTATCGTGAGCGGGGCGCGTAACGCGCCGACCCGTTCGCCTTGCCGGTACGCAAGAGCCTCAATCACTCAAGGAGATTCGCGATGGCACTGCAAGACAGACTCGACGCTTTCAAGGCCAACTTCAAGGCTAAGGCCGGCAAGCCGCCGGAAATCCAGCTCATCATGGCGCGCGCGACTGCCGAACTGGCTGCGAGCGGTCAGGCTGGCCACGCCATCAAGGCCGGTGACCGAGCGCCGCAATTCACGCTGAAGGATCAGAACGCTAACGACGTCTCGTCGGCCGATCTGCTCACGCAGGGACCGCTTGTGGTGACCTTCTATCGTGGAGGTTGGTGTCCGTACGGCAACCTTGAACTTCAGGCGATCAACGAAGTGCTGCCGCGGATTCGCACCCATAACGCGAACGTGGTCGCTATCTCGCCGCAGACGCTGGTTAATCACCGCAAGTCGGTGCGCGAAAACAGGTTGAGCTTCCCGGTGCTGAGCGATGTCCGCGGCGAGATCAGCGCGGCATTCGGCCTGCGCTTCAGGCTGCCGGAGTACCTCGTCGATTTATACGAACTCCTGGGAAATAATCTCCCGTCGTTCAACGACGATGCCAGTTGGACCCTGCCTATGCCCGCGCGCTACATCATTGGGCAAGACGGTATCGTGCTGTACTCCGAAGTTAATCCGGACTATACGCGCCGCCCTGATCCGAGCGACATGTTCCCGGTCCTCGAAAAGGCCGCTACGAAGGCGTAAGAAAATTACCGGTCGAATTCAGTACCAGCACCCCCTTCACCCAGCAGATGCTCGACGAAAGCGACGAAAGCCCGCGCCTTGGTTGTCGCCATGCGGCCGGACGGAAAGACTGCCCAGACATCGATGGGCGGCAGCGTCCATTCGGTGAGAACGGCTTGCACGGTGCCATCGGCGAGTTCGGGGGAGAACATCCATTCCGACGCGACCGCCAGACCCACATGCCCCAGCACCGCAGTGCGCATGCCTTCTGCAGCGCTCACGCTTACCCGGCCTGAAACGACCACGGCGACCTGGGAGCCATCATCGCGGCTGAACGACCACGACTCGCCGCCGCCTCGCAGCGAATAAACGATCGCCTGGTGCCGGCTTAGTTCAGCAGGCGTCGTCGGAATGCCGGCTTCCGCAAAATAGCGCGGCGTTCCCACCACCAGTCGACGTCCACGCAGGATGCGCCGTGCAGTCATGGTCGAGTCATCGAGCGTCCCCATGCGAAGCGCGACATCGACGCCCTGTTCGAGCAAATCGATAGAGCGATCGTCGAGGATGATGTCGATACTGAGTTTTGGATGCTGGTCAAGAAAGGTCTTGAGCGCGGGCAAAACATGCAGCCGTGCGAACGTGACGGCCGCACCAATGCGCAAGCGCCCCGAAAGCCCGTCCGACGATTCGCGTACTGACTGCTCGGCCTGATCGGCTTCATCGATTGCACGACGGGCGTGCTCGTAGAATCGCTGGCCGGCATCCGTTGGCGTCAGGCCCCTCGTTGACCTGAGCAGGAGTCGCGCGCCCAAATGCTCTTCGAGTTGCGCTATCGACTTCGAGACCGCCGGCTGGCCCAATTTCAGCCGGCGAGCCGCGGCAGAAAATGACCCTGCGTCGACTACGGTGACGTACGTTTCCATCGCGGTCATGCGGTCCATGTACGGCTCTCCTGCAAACTGTTCTGAATCAAGTAGCACAGTCTACCGAGCATCGGTGCATGGCGCCTTTGACGCCGGAGTCCCGAGGTGCCGCGCGTCCGGACCGCGTGTTGTGCGCTACTGTCCTGCGCTGGCCGGAGACGCGAAGGTAATATCCGATGGGCTCCCGACCGCCACGTAGGTGCCGGTGAATCGAAGCTTGCCGCTGGCGGCATCGACGGCAAAGATCGCGATGTGATCGCTGCGTTGATTCAGTGAATACAAGAACCGGCCCGACGGATCAAACTTGATCACCCGCGGATAATCGCCGCCGGTCGGAATCTCACCCACGCGCGTCAGATGGCCGTCCGTGCCCACGCGAAACTGGACGATCGTGTCATGAAGACGGTTCGCCACGTAGATAAAGCGGCCGTCGTGTGAAAGCAGAATTTCCGATGCGAAGCTCGTGCCCTGGTAGGCGGCTGGCAGCGTGGAGACGGATTGCAATTGTGTCAGCACGCCGCGCGCGCTGTCGTAGGCGTAGCAGACCAGGGTCGATGCTTCCTCGGTGACTTCGTACAGGTACCTGCCGCTTGGATGGAACACGACATGTCGCGGCCCCGCGCCTGCCGAAGCGGCGACGAACGGTGGGTCGTTCGGCGACAGCTTTCCAGTAGCTTCATCGAACTTCCAGACATAGGTCCGATCGACACCGAGGTCAGTCGAAATCACAAAGCGCCCATCCGGCGACGACACAATATTGTGCGCGTGCGAACCGTCATGGTCGCTCACTGCAAAGCTCCCAGGGACGCCTTCTGCCGCGTGTTGCGCGCCTGCGGGGGCCTGTGGCTGTTGCACGGAAGAGGCGTCGCCCAACGTGCCGTCGCTCGCCACCGGAAATACCGCGATGCTTCCGCTGTTGTAGTTTGCGACCAGCAGGAAGCGGCCGCTCGGATGCAGACTCAGATACACCGGTCCGGCGCCTTGCGAATTGACCGTGTTGATCAGATGCAATGACCCGGTAGCCTGGTCGATTGCGTAGGCACTGACCGAACCGTTCGCGGTGCCGCTGTAGTTTTTCACCTCGCTTACGGCAAACAGGAAACGCTGGTGCGGGTCTACGACGAGGCAGCTCGGGTTCTCGATACCGCGTACCGGCTCTAGCGGGGCAAGCTTGCCGGTGGCCGTGTCGACTTGAAAGCGATGGATGCCAAGACCATTAGGCGTATAGGTGCCAACGTACGCGAATAGCGGCACGCCCGTCCTCGTTTTGGTGGCCGCACTCGCCGCCTGCGCGGGGCGAGCAATCGAGAGCGACCCCATGGCCGACATGGCTGCCAGCGCGCTCACGCGTTTGAGCCAGACACGTCGTGGTTGCGATGCATGGACATCAAGATTTCGATTTCGAACTTTGCTCATTGCTTGCCTCCTGGATGATGACCAACAGCCCCCAAGTGAATATGAGCGCCGCTACAGAGATAACCGTCTTGCGAAAGGTGCAAGTGTTGAAAGGTTGATTCGCGGGCTTCAGCATCACAGCGCTTCGCGCCCGCGCAGCAGTTGCCGCCGGCGCCCGCTGTGGCCTTCGTTCGCGTCGGCCATCGCACCGACAATGCGTCGCTTGAATGAGTGAGCGTCCCTGATGTTTAATTCCTTAATTATGGAATATATGTTTTAATTGAAGATAATTCTAGCATGCAATGTCGACGCGTCAACTAGACAAAAGCACTCGACATCCCCGTCGCGGCATGCCCCGCACGGGGTCTGCATCAGCCGTTGAAACTGGTTCCGCCGCAATAAGGCAGTGAACCAAGAAACGGCCATATATACAGGATTACTTAGCAAATCAGCTAGTGAAACTATTTGCGAAGCGGCAAAGAAAATCGACGCTGCAACAGCGATATCAACGCAATGCAACTATCCATCGGCCGCAATAAATACCAAGCCGATAAACATTGCGGAAAACGATCTAACGCGCGCGGAGTCGATCGGCTAGATTTGAAGACCTTCGCGCTTGAATCAGCGTGTTAGCCCGCCGTTCGCCTCGTTATCAACAACACCCAAGGATTTTCGACATGACACAACTGCCGCCTGTCGCGTTATCGGTTGGAGCGGATTACGAAAGTGTCGCCAGCCGCTTCAGGCCCATTTTCGAACACATTGCCGCAGGTGCGGTTGAACGCGACCAGCTCAGGACCTTGCCCTACGATCAGATTGCGGAGCTTAAGCAAGCGGGTTTCGGCGCGCTGCGCGTGCCTGTATCGCATGGCGGCGCCGGTGTCTCCATCAAGCAATTGTTTCGTTTGCTGATCGAGCTTGGCGCTGCCGATTCGAATCTCCCGCAAGCGTTGCGCGGCCACTTTGCTTTCGTCGAGGACGTGGTCAACGCGCCGCCAGGCGCCGAACGCGATCAGTGGTTTGCACGTTTCGTGCGCGGCGACCTGTTCGGCAATGCGTGGACGGAAGTCGGCAACGTTGTACTGGGCAGCGTCAACACGCAAGTATCGAAACAAGGCGGCCGCTGGGTCTTGAACGGCGAGAAGTACTACAGCACCGGCAGCATTTTCGCGGACTGGATCGACGTCTATGCGCAGCGCGCTGAAGACAATAGCGACGTCATTGTCGCGGTGGCCGCGAAGCAGCCGGGCGTGACGCTAAGCGACGACTGGGATGGTTTCGGCCAGCGCACCACGGGCAGCGGCACCACGGTGTTCAAGGACGCGGTGGTCGAACCGGGTCATGTTGTCGACTTCGCGCGGCGCTTTAAATATCAGACCGCGTTCTATCAACTGTTCCATCTTGCGACGCTGGCCGGCATTGCCCGGGCGGCTGAACTCGATGCAGCGGCGGAAGTGCGCGCACGCAAGCGTATCTATAGCCACGGCAATGCGCCGCATGTCAGCCAGGACGTTCAGATTCAGCAAGTGGTTGGAGAAATCGCGGCCTGGGCCTATGCCGCGGAAGCGATCGCGTTGCGCGCAACGGAGCCGGCGCAGCGAGCGTATGAGGCGCGTTTTGCCGATGAAGTCGATGCCGAAAAGCGCTTCAACATTGAGGCCGAAATAGAGTCGGCGAAAGGACAGATCGTGGCGACAGAACTTGCGTTGCGCGCCTCGACCCATTTATTCGATGCGCTGGGTGCATCGGCTATTGGTGGCGGCAAGGCGCTTGATCGCCATTGGCGCAATGCGCGCGCGGTCTCGTCGCATAACCCGATCGCGTACAAAGCCAAACTTGTTGGCGACTGGTCGATCAACCGGAAAGAACCCATTTACGTCTGGCAGATCGGGGCAGGCCCGGGACCGGGACCGGCATCCACTTAAGCTCATGTCTCCAGATGCGCTTTCAGTGCATCGATAAACACACGCACCTTCGGCACGGGATAACGTGCCGAAGGAAAGATGGCGTGAATACCCGCGGGCGGCGATGACCACGCCGGCAGCAAGCGCACCAGCCGTCCCGCTTCAACGTCCTCTCCAATCGAGAAATCCGTCAGGTAAGCCACGCCGCCGCCGGCCAATGCTGCCGCCCGACAGGTCGGCGCGGTGTCGGCGAAAAATCCGGGACTGAAGCGCACGGTCCGCTTGCCGCCGCGCGTGCTTTCGAGCGGTACGACCAACGGCTTCTGCAAAGCGGACATAGCGACGAACGGCAATTTCACGACTGCTTCTAGCGTGGTCGGCTTGCCCCATTGCGCGACAAATGCGGGACTCGCGACGAGCCATTTCACGAAGCCGCCGATCTTCACTGCGCGATGACTCGAGTCCGCCAGCCGCCCGAGCCGGATCGCGACATCGACTGATTCGGCGACCAGATCCACCTGCCGGTCCGCCGATACCAGTTCAATCCTGAGTTCCGGATGGTCTTGCTGCAGCCCGACGAGTACGGGCGCGATCACGCTTGCGCCATAGTCAATAGGCGTCGCCACGCGCAACGTTCCCCGCAGCACGCCGGACTCCTGCGCCAGCGCTGAGATGGCTTCTTCGGTGGCGCTCAGGATCTGCCGGCTCGCTTCGTAGAACGTCCTGCCCGCCTCGGTCACGCTAACCCGGCGCGTGGTACGCATGAGCAAGGTCGCCCCGACCTCCGCCTCCAGACGCTGCATGTGCGTACTCACCATGGTCTTCGCTATGCCGAGACGGTCGGCCGCGGCCGTCAGCGAACCTGCCTCCACCACCGCCGCGAAAACCACCAGCCGGTTGAGGTTCACAGCGCTCAGGCTAGTCATGGATTGTCCACTTAAAGAGGATTGTGTAACCAGCATTATCCGTCTTCTCATGTTCAATGCGGCGCTTTATGCTGGCTTCATTGAAAACCCGGTTCAAACCTTTACAGAGTCGATCATGCCCACGCCGCCCAAACCCCTTCAGCCCATACGTCTCCACACCACATTGCTTTCTGGCCATGGACATCGGGCGAAGCTGTTCCTGACATTGCTCGACCTGCCGTTCACCACCATCGAACTCAACATGAAAGCCGGCGATAACCGCAAGCCGGCGCATCTGGCACTTAATCCGTTCGGCGAAGTACCGGTGATCGAGGACGGCGATGTTGTGCTGTCCGATTCCAACGCGATCCTGGTCTACCTCGCGCGCAAATACGGCGATGCGTCGTGGTTGCCGGAGGATCCGGCCGGCGCGGCGGCGGTGCAACGCTGGTTGTCGCTGGCAGCAGGAAAGATTGCGTACGGTCCCTGTGCCGCGCGACTGGTCACGGTATTCGGCGCGCCGAAGGACTATGCGACCGCCAAGAAGATGGCAGAAGACCTCTTCGAGATCATCGATCCCGAGTTTCGCGACAAACCGTTCGCCGTGGGACAAACGCCGACCATCGCGGACATTGCCGTTTATACGTACATCGCTCACGCGCCCGAAGGCGGCATCTCGCTCGAACCGTACCCGCATTTGCGCGCGTGGCTGAAACGCGTCGAGGCGTTGCCGCGTTTCATCGCGATGCCCGCGACCAAGGCTGGCCTGCTCGCCGAGACCGCGTAACTCACATAAGCCGCTTAACTCCCGCGCGCACTTATCTTCCGCACGGCATACACTTCTCTGATACCGGGAACATCATGTCCTCTCTTGCACCCACTCGTGTTGCCGCACCGCCTTCGGGCTGGCGTGCCGTGGAATCGCCTTTTCATGCCGGCGAACTCGCCGCGCAGGAACGTGCAGGCGTGCGCGAGAGAATGGACGTCGATGCGCGTCGCGGGATTCGCGATTACATGCCCGAGCAGCATCGCCGGTTTTTTGCAGAACAACCGTTCATGGTGCTCGGCGGAGTCGATGAAACGGGCCAACCGTGGGCTACGCTGCGGGTCGGCGCGCCGGGTTTTATTTCAGCGCCCGATGAACGCACGTTGCGTATTGCTGGACGGAGTCTGGCAGGCGATCCGCTCAAGGCCACGTGGCAGGTCGGATCGGTGTTGGGCGGACTCGGTATCCAACCCGCCACGCGGCGGCGCAATCGTGTGAACGGTGTCATTACCGCCATCGACGATCAAGCGATCACGCTTGCCGTCAGCCAGAGCTTCGGCAATTGCGCCAAGTACATCCAGAGCCGTACGCCGGTCCAGTTCGATGTGGACGAAGCCGCGTCAGAAACGCCGCTTGTTTCGAATCATCTGAGCAATGATGACCGCGCGCTGGTTGCACGGGCGGATACGTTCTTCGTCGCCAGCGCGAATACGTCGAACGAAGCGGGCTTGGGACGAGGCGCCGACGTGTCGCATCGTGGCGGCAAGCCGGGGTTTATTCGCATCGACGATGACAACACGCTGACCACTCCTGATTTCAGCGGCAACCTGTTTTTCAATACCATCGGCAACCTGATGCACGATCCGCGCGCGGGGTTGCTGGTGATCGACTTCGAGAGCGGCGATCTGCTGTATCTGGCCGCGGTGGCCGAGATCATCTGGGATGGCGCGGAACTTCATTCCTTCGACGGCGCCGAGCGCCTGATTCGCTGGCATGTGCGTGAAGTCCGTCGCACGCCGCATGCGTTGCCCATGCGCTGGTCAGGTGTGGAATACGCACCGCAACTTGCGAAACTGGGTAGCTGGAAAGCGCCCGAGAGCACGCAAGCAGCCAGGAACGCATGGAGCAGGTTAACGGTCTCCAAGGTCAGCGACGAAGCGCCCGGCGTGCGGTCGTTCTATTTTCAGGCCGCTGACGGCTCAGCGCTTCCTGCATACGAACCCGGCCAGTTCCTGCCGATCCGCCTGCACGTTCCAGGGCTCGATGCGCCGTTGATCAGAACCTATACGCTCTCCGATGCCCACCAAAGCTCGCTGTATCGGATCACGGTAAAGCGCGAGGGTACGGCATCGACATGGCTGCATGAGAACATCAAGGCGGGCATGGAGATCGAGGCCAAGGCGCCGGGCGGCGCGTTCGTACTCGATCGGTCGAGCGGCCGCGCAGTGGTCCTGCTGTCTGCAGGCATTGGCATTACGCCGATGGTCGCCATGCTTAATAGCTTGCTTACCGATAAGAGCGGGCGTGCGCAGCCCGAGCACATTTATTTTATCCACGGTGCTCGCCGATCCGACGAACACCCGTTCGCAGAAGAACTCAGGGCTGCTGAGCAATTACACTCGGACCTCTCGGTGCATCTGCGCGACAGTCAGGCCGATGCAGGTCCCGTGGGCCGTGTTGATATTGCCTATCTCAAGAGCGTGTTGCCGTTTGGTGACTACGACTTTTACCTCTGCGGTCCCGGCGCGTTCATGCAGGATATGTACACCGGCTTGCGTGCACTCAACGTGGCCGATGACCGGATTCGCTTCGAAGCGTTCGGACCGGCGAGTGTCACGCGGACACAAAGCGCTGAGGCGGCATTGACCGTGACGAAGGCCGTTGCGCCACGCGATCTGGAGCGGTCATCGAAGGTGGTGTTCATGCGTACGCAGCGCGACGCGCGGTGGTCCCCGGAAGACGGAAGCTTGCTGGATTTTGCAGAGGCGAATGGCGTGCCGGTCGCGTCGAATTGCCGGTCCGGCGTGTGCGGTACGTGCGCGACGCGCGTGGTGTCGGGGGACGTGACCTATCCCGTGCCATGCGAGGGAGCGATCCCGGAGGGACATGCGTTGATATGCAGCGCAATCCCCGCGAGGATGGGGTCGGGAGAAGAGTCGGCGGTGGTGCTGGACCTGTGAGAGCGGCGCGGGAGTTGCATGTATTCAGAAGAAAATGAAGTCTTCATTGCTGTCAGGCAGAGCGCTTAACATGCGCTGAAACTGATACCCGCCAACCAGCCCGGCAACGCCGATGATGACCGCTAGCCACGCACGCGTAATGCGGCGCGGGTGAGTTTCGGATCTGGTAGGTGAATGCATCGCTTTCTTCAGTGTCGGCCGGCTCATTTAGCCAGCCGCCGCTGCGGTGTCCGGGAGCAGCGCAGCCAGGACATCGCTGAGTTCGGTCGTCCCGAAACGCCGCTCGCCAATTCCCTCTTCCACGTCGATGCGGCCCGCGTTGTGCGTATCGTAGAGATCCATGATGAGCTGTGCATGGCCGGCGCCAAGACCGGCGCGCAGCAGCATCGCCGGCCAATCATTGCGTGGTACTTCGTGCGCGCTGATCTCACGCCGGGTCACCTCGCTTAGCGCGCGGGCGACATCGAGCGCACAGACGCGTCGCGGACCTTCAATGCTCACTACCCCGCGTGGCGTCCCCACCAGCAGTTCTGCCGCGAGCAGCCCCACGTCCTGCGCCGCCACGGCTGGAAAGCGCTTGGTCAATGGATGATGCAGGCTCGGCAACTTCCCCGTTGCCAGCGCGGCCGGTATCACGCGTGCCCAGTTCTGCATATGCTCCGCTGCGCGCAACAATGTCAGGTTTTGAACCGATGTTCGCAACTGCTTTTCCAGCGCATGAAATAGCAATGTGATGCCTGTACCGTGGTCAAGTTCCGCGCCATAGTCGGACAGCGCCAACACATGAGACGGTGGATTGGCGCGCAAGGCATTCGCTACAACGTCGATCATGCGATGCATCGTGCTGCCGGGATGTGCATCGCCTGCCGGGAGTGGACACAGGACCTGTACCGCATCCGCGCCTTCTATGGCTCTTGCCACCGATGCCGGGTTCAGCAGATCGGCAAGCACGATCTCGCAACCGATGCGCCCAAGCCGCTCGCCTTGAGCTTCATTGCGAACCACGGCTCGGACCGCATGGCCTTCCGTGCGAAGCGATGCCGCGCTCACGCGCCCTACCTTGCCCGATGCTCCGAATATGACGAACACGTTCAACTCCTTGTTGGTCTCGATGAGGTCATCGTAAGGAGGTTGAGCGTTCCGGGCGCGCAGGGAAGGATCAGCATGCGCAGATACGGATGATTGATTGCGGCGCCGCCGCAAAATGGCCGAGTGCAAGATGCCGCTTCATCACGACGTCGAGCAAATTGACGAAAAACCCCGCACAATGCTCGCTTGCCGACCTATGCGAGGACCTGCCATGAATGCCGTGACACCATTGCCGTTGCCTTCGCCTATGCCTATGCCGCTTTCGGGCTCCCGCGTCAATTTGCGCTCCAGCAGCGGTCGCGGCTGGAAGGGTTTTGGTGCGGCGCTGCTGGGAATATCGGCGGGCACGCACCGGATTCCGGCCATGCCGCATCACCGCGTTGGCGTGCATGTCGGGGCGCCGGTCATGGCGCGCTGCCTGTGCGAGCAACGCCGCTATGCACGCGTTCAGGCGCACGGCGATGCCGACGTCATTCCCGCAGGACTCGAAGGCCAATGGACCGATGAATCGGACTGCACAATCCTCAGCATCTGGATCAGCGAATCGTTCACGCAGAAGACGCTCGAGCAACTCGAATTGACATCCGGTGCAAGCGCGATTCGTCCGCAACTCCAGATGCGCGACGCGCGTTTTCAACATCTGGCGTGGGCGCTGCAAGCAGAACTCGAAGCCGGCGATGCGTCCGATTCGCTCTTTGCAGAAAGCCTGTGCACAGCGATGGTGATCCGGCTAGCGGGCAATAGCGCCGATGGTGCCATCGCCACGCTTGAGGGGCGCCGGCGCACCTTGGCGCCGCGAACGGCTACCAATGTGATCGACTTTATTGAAAGCAATCTGGACCAGCGCCTAACGCTTGACGAACTCGCCGCGTTGGCCCAACTTAGCGTGCCGCATTTCAAAGTGCTGTTTCGCGAGACGCTTGGCATGCCGGTGCATCGATACGTCGTGCAGCGTCGCGTCGAACGCGCAAAAGCACTCCTGTTGCAAGGCAAGCTCAGCACCAGCCAGGTGGCGCTTGAAACGGGTTTTTCCCATCAGAGCCATATGGCGCACTGGATGAACCGGCTGCTCGGATTGACGCCGCGCGAGCTTGTCAAAGACGGCCGCGCTGTCGCCACTCTGGCAAGTACAACGAATACAACATTCACCACGCATAAGAAATCGCTTTCACGTTGAGTCGATGACCGAAATTTCAGGCACTCCGTTTGTCCCCACCTCCGAGCGTTCAACCGATTACGGTTTGTGGGCCTTAACGTTCAGCTATGTACTAAGCCAGTTTTTCCGCAGCTATGTGGCCGTGATTTCGACACAGCTCATCGCGGATTTTCATTTCACTCCGCAAATGTTCGGCTGGTTCTCCGGCGCGTTTTTTCTCGTCTTCGCCGCAGCACAAATTCCTGTCGGCTTCATGTTCGACCGGTACGGCGTGCGTTATCCCACGGCAGTCCTGATGAGCGTGGGCACGCTGAGCGCCGGCGTCGTCTCGGTCACGACCGACCCGCGTCTCGCCATCGTCGCGCAGGCCGGAATCGGGATCGGTTGCGCGCCCGTTTTCATGGGACTGCTCAACCACGTCCTGCGCCACGGCGCCGGACCACGCGATGTGCGGTCGATCACCACGGCCAGCGCTATCGGCATGGCGGGAGGATTGCTCGCGGCGTTCCCGCTAAGCTGGGGAACAGCCAACTTTGGCTGGCGCCCGGTGATGGCGTTATCAGCCATGCTGATGCTGCTGGCGACGCTCGGCGTTATCTTCTTCGTACGTCGACGCGACGAAAAACCTTTGCATAAAGAAGCGCCCGCAAAGACCGTACCGCCCGCCCGCACAAGCGGCTTGTGGACGTTGATGCCGGTGTGCCTGGCGATGTCGGTGGGTGGAACATTCCGCACGTCGTGGGGCGGACCGTATCTAGCCGATGTATTCGGCTTCGACGTGATGGCACGCGGCAATGCGATGACCGTCATGAGTATTGGCGGCATAGGCGCATCGTTTTGCATTCCATTTTTCGTGCGGCGATGGCCTCCCAAATCGTTGTCACTTGGCTGGCAAGCGGCCGGCATTCTCTCGGCACTCTTGCTCGCGTTCATGCCGCAACGAAGCCCGATCCTGAGCGTTGCTGCCATCTGCCTGTTGTTGTCGGTCGGCTGTATTCACCCGCTGGTCATGTCGCAGGCGCGGTCGATCATTGCGCCGAACAAGTTGGGGCTGGGCTTAGGTTTGCTGAATAGTCTCGTATTTTTGGGCGTGGCGCTGGCAAGCAGTATCTTTGGCTTGATCGCCGAGCATGCGCGCGTGACGGGCGTGTCGAGTGCTGATCTCTACTCCAGGTTGTTTGTTGTTACGGCGCTCCCGCTTACCGTTGGCGCGCTCGCTTTTTGGTTCAGCCCGGCAAGCGCGCGCAAGTAACACATCCCGTGTTATTTGCCCTTCGATAAGCAAACGCCCACGGCGTACCCGCTATCCGCCAACCATCCGCCGCCCCCTTCCCCACCCGCTGGCAACAACGGTCATTCCCGCCAGCGCCACGAGCGTAATGCCGTATACGTCGGTCGTCAGACGCAAGCCGACGACATGGGCCATCGTCCCCGCGATAATCGCCGGCACGCTGAACGCGAGATAACTCAGCACGTAAAACGCAGCCATCAGCCCCGCGCGTTCGTGCGCTTCAGCGAGCGGTAAGACCGAGCGCAATGCGCCTTGAAACGCCGACCCAAAACCCATGCCGGCCAGGGCAGTCCCGGCGAAAAAGATCGCCGCATTCCCCGCATGCACGCCCGTTAGCGTCACTACCAATCCGGCCGCGAGGACAACCGCGCCTGTCATCAGCAACCGGGGCGCGCTCAACGCGCGCAACAGCAGCACCGCTGCCAAGCCGCCAACCGTTAAAGCAAACACCACCCAGCCGCCCGTCATGACATCGGTGTTGCCAGTCACGGCGCGAGCAAGCGTCGGCCCTAGCGATAGATAGAACCCGCCCAGCGCCCATACCGCGACGTTGACCGGTGCAATGCGCAACATCGCCGCGCGCGCCGCCCGGGGCACACGCACGCGCGGCACTAGCGAAGCCAGAGTGCCGGGGCTGCGGCTCACCGTCTCCGGCAGCATCCACACGCCTACCGCCTGAAGCACGAATATCGCGACCAGCATGAAATAGACGGTCTGCATGGGCGCGGGCGCATAGTCGACCAGCAGGCTCGTGCCGAGCGCGCCCACGCCCATGCCTAACATCGGCGAAAGCGTATTGACCAGCGAACCGCGAGTACGGCTTGCATCGAGAATCGCAGCGCCCAGCGCGCTCGTGGCCGTACCGGTTGCAAAACCCTGAAGGACCCGTGCGAGGATCAGCACCTGGACGCTGTGCGCGCTAGCGAAGATCAGCATGGCCACGACCTCCAGCGCCACGCCCCCGATAATCGCCGGTCGACGGCCAATGTGATCGGACAACGACCCGGTCGTCAGCAGCGCGGCCAGCAGGCTGAATGCGTAGACGCTGAACACCAGCGTCAATGTCGCCGATGAGAACCCCCATGCCTCCTGATACAGCCGGTAAAGCGGTGTCGGCGCACTGGACGCGGCGAAGAACAATGCCGCGATGAACGCATAAAGCGGCAACGCGTAACGCGCCCTGTCGGGAAGAAACGGAGGATCGGTATTAACGGCCATTGCACGCTCCGGAAAATAAACGCAAAATAATTGCTTTAGTGAATTGTGCGCGCTGTTTTGCGTTAATGCAACTTTTTAGCTTTAACGAATTTAATCGATACGAGCGAACAACGCGGAGCGGAGAAGACAGGCAATGGCAACACGAGAAGGGTTAAGACCCGGTGGACGCAGCGCGCGAGTGCAGGAGTCCGTGCATCACGCAGTCAGGTCGCTGCTGGACGAAATGGCGCGCGAGGAAATCACTGTGCCGCAGGTCGCGGCGCGCGCCGGGGTGACGCCGTCCACCATTTACCGGCGCTGGGGAGATCTGCCGAGCCTTCTCGCCGATGTCGCCCTGCAGCGGTTTCATCCGGATAACGGACCGGCCGACACGGGTTCGCTGCGCAGCGATCTGGAAACCTGGGCGCAGGGATACCAGGAGGAGATGTCGTCGGAACCCGGCCGCGCCATGACTCGCGATGTACTGGCAAGCAACGACGCCCGCAGCCCTGCTTGCCAGTGCGCGGCCATTACGCGCTCGCAGATCCAGATGATCCTGGACCGGGCGGTCGAACGCGGTGAGACGCCACCCGATATCGATATCGTGATGGATAGCGTGGTCGCGCCGCTTATTTATCGCCTGCTCTTCGACGATGTCCCGATCGACCCGGCATTCGCCCGTAGCCGCATGGCGACATTGCTGGCAGCGAGCTGATAAGCATTTCACGAAGCGCATGCAACTCATCTGCTTAGGCATGCCGACCATAGTGAATAGCTTTCAAGCGAGCACGACGTATTCCACAATCGGGTCCCAGGCGGAATAAATCCGGCGGGCGGGCAGTCTTGTTAACACGTCTTATGGACGCGGTTGCGCATGGAATAACGATTGTGTACAACGTACCCATTCACGTCCGAGGTCTAAGGGAATGGCGATGCAACCGATTTCGCGTCATCTGCAACTCGGGTCGGGCGTGGTGCTCCTAACCTACTTGTTCCTCCATCTCGTCAACCATGCGCTCGGTATCTGGTCGCTTGATCTGGCGGGACGCGGTCTGATGCTCGCCATCACGCTCTGGCACAGCCTGCCCGGTACGATCCTGCTCTACGGCTCCGCCGCGCTGCATTTCTCGCTGGCCTTGCGCACACTCTACGGACGTCGTCACTGGGTGCTGCCCGTCGCCGAATGGATTCGACTTTGGGCAGGACTCAGCCTGCCTCTGCTGCTGATCCGCCATGCAGTGGGAACGCGCCTCGCCGCCTCGCTTTACGGCTTCGAACCGGACTACGAAAAAATAGTGATTTCCCTGATTTCGAGCGGCACACAGGGTTTGCAACTTGCGTTGCTTGCGCCGGGCTGGGTGCATGGATGTCTCGGACTCTGGCTACGTTATCGCCATCACGATTTCATGCGCCGCTCAAGGCCCGCGTTGCTGGCGTTGCTCATCGGGTTGCCGCTGCTATCGGCGGCCGGCTTCATGCACATGACGCGGACGGTGGAAGCGGCCAACGCCCATCTTCCCGCCGCTGATCCAAAACTGATGGCACATCGGGACTCGCTGGATGACTGGCGTCGTGATCTCCTGATGCTGTACGCGTCGCTGGTGATCGGCGCGGTGGCTGCCGGTCTGCTGCGCAATCGGCATGAGCGCCGGAATCTGGTTAAGCCCGGTTAACGCATGCGTTCCACGTTGCGCAGTTGATACGACCCCTTGCCCCTTGCCAAAATTAGTCTCAACATCTCGCCCTTGTGCATCACACGGTGGCATCATTGTCCCCTCGCTTCTTCCACGAGCCTCTAGCGAACATGTCGAATCTGATCGTGCATGGCGGCGTCCCCCTACGCGGGGAAATCACGCCGTCCGCCAATAAAAATGCTGTCCTCCCCATCCTTTGCGCCACGCTGCTGACTGACCAGCCCCTGCGACTTATCGGCGTCCCCGAAATCACCGACGTCAAAAAGATCCTCGAGATTTTCCGTACGCTGGGCAGCAACGTGTCGATGGACTTCTCCACCGGCATTCTCAACCTGCATCATCACGCAACCACCTTCGATCCCGTCGCGCATCATTTGCCCGAAGAGATGCGATCTTCCATCATGCTCGTGCCGCCTTTGCTTGCGCGCTTCGGCGTGGCGCGACTGGAAAACGACGTCAAGGGCTGCACGCTGGGCGTTCGCGAAATCGATCCGCATGTGGAGGTATTCGAGCGTTTTGGCGCACAGGTCGAGCGCACGACCGACTCGCTGATCGTG
Source organism: Caballeronia sp. LjRoot29 (assembly GCF_964252755.1). NCBI lineage: Bacteria > Pseudomonadati > Pseudomonadota > Betaproteobacteria > Burkholderiales > Burkholderiaceae > Caballeronia > Caballeronia sp. LjRoot29. Next base: position 65,640 of record NZ_CAXUPU020000030.1, read on the forward strand.
CGAAGCGCCAGGCAGATGACCGCGAATCATCACTGGCTGGACTATGCCTCGGTCACCACCACCGAGAACTTCGCGCTCTGCGCGGCCGCGGCGTACGGTACGTCGACGCTGGTCAACGCGGCATCGGAACCGCACGTGCAGGAGTTTTGCCGTTTCCTTGCGATGCTTGGCGTGCCCATCGAAGGCATTGGCACATCGCGTTTGAGCGTGACTGGCATCACGGGCGGCCGCAAGCTCAGTGGCGGAGAGTTTCGGTTCAGCGAGGACTTCCACGAGATTGCGACCTTCCTCGCGCTCGGCGCGATCACGGGCGGTGACATCGCGGTGAGGAATACTGCGCCCGACCAGTTCCCGCTGATCGACCGGACCTTCGCGAAATTCGGTGTGAACGTGGAACATAAGGACGGCTGGTCGCGTGCATTCCAGGACGGGCCATTGCGCGTGCGCCGGCCGTTCACGCAGAACATCCTCACCAAGGTGGAAGCTGCGCCCTGGCCGTATCTGCCGGTCGATTTGCTGCCCATCTTCATTGCGCTCGGCGTGAAAGCCGAAGGCAGCGCGATGTTCTGGAACAAGGTCTACGACGGCGCCATGGGCTGGTCGACGGAACTATCGAAATTTGGCGCGCACGTGTTCCTGTCGGACCCGCATCGGTTGATCACGTTCGGCGGCCTGCCCTTGAGTCCCGCGAAAGTGGAGAGCCCGTACATCATCCGCGTGGCGATTGCGTTGCTGATGGTCGCGGCGAGCATCAAGGGGCGTTCGGAGATCATCAACGCACTGCCGATCCGCCGTGCACATCCGCGCTTCGTGGAAAACTTGCGCTCGGTCGGCGCAGACGTGGAGTGGACCAGCAGCGAGTGACGCAAGAAGTAAAAAGGCGTCGCGACCGGTAGTCGCGACGCCTTCAGGCTTGAACCATGCCGCGTTGATCAAACATCCACCGGCACGGCTTCCTCTACATCACATCAAATCAATATCCGAGCGCGAGTCCCGAGTTACGACGCGGATCGTTCGCGCCATAGAAGCGATTCTTGCCGACCGGCTTGCCGCCCAGCGACGGCGCGCCCACCAGGATTGCCGCAACGTGATTGGCCGGTTGCGGACCCGAGAACTTCTGACCCCATCCTTCGAGGATCTTCTGCGTGTCGGGGCTCAGCGTGAAGCGCTCGAGATTCGTCGTTTCCGGCAGCCATTGCTGATGGAATCGCGGCGCATCGACAGCCTCTTGAATGTTCATCCCATAGTCGATCACGTTAAGCATGGTCAGCAGCGTCGCAGTAATGATGCGGCTGCCGCCCGGCGTGCCGACCACCATCACGGTCTTGCCGTCCTTCGTGACGATCGTCGGGCTCATGGACGACAACGGACGACGCCCCGGTCCAATCGCGTTGGCCTCACCCTGCACCAGCCCGTACATGTTCGGCACACCGATCTTCGACGTGAAGTCATCCATCTCGTCGTTGAGCATCACACCCGTCTTGTTTGCCATCACGCCCGAGCCGAACCAGTCGTTCAGCGTATAGGTCACCGACACCGCGTTGCCCCATTTATCGACGATCGAATAATGGGTCGTGTTGGTGCCTTCATGCGGCGCGACACCCGGCTTGATCTCCTGCGAGACTCCCGCCTTGTTCGGATTGATTGCTTCGCGGATCTTGGCCGCGTAGTTCTTGTCGAGCAGACGGTCCAGCGGATTCTTCACGAAATCAGGGTCGCCCAGATAGCTGTTGCGGTCCACATAAGCATGACGCATGGCCTCGATCTGATACTGCATGGCCTGGGCTGAACGGAAGCCGAGGCTTTGCATCGGATAGCCTTCGAGGATATTCATGATCTCGCAGATAGCGACGCCGCCCGAGCTCGGCGGCGGCGCCGAGACCACGTGGTAACCACGATAATCGCACTCGACCGGCGCGAGTTCGCGCGTCTTGTACTGGTCGAGATCGGCCTGCGTGATGATGCCCTTGCCGGCTTGCGTCGACGAGACGAGTGCATTGGCGACCCAGCCCTTGTAGAAGCCGTCCGGACCCTTGGCGCTGATCTCGCGCAAGGTCTTCGCGAGGTCTCGTTGCACGAGCCGCTCGCCGACCTGGTACGGTTCGCCGTGGTTCAGGAAGATCGCGCCGGAGCCCTGCGGATCCTTCTTGAAGTCGTCAGTTGCGGTCCCGAGGATATCGACGTCGCCCTGGTCGAGCACGAAGCCCTCTTGAGCATATTTGATGGCCGGTGCGATGACATCGGCGCGCTTCATGGTGCCGTATTTCGTCAGCGCCATTTCCATGCCGGACACCGTGCCCGGCACGCCGACGGCCAGATAACCCTTCGTGCTCAGGTTCGGGATGACGTTGCCGTCCTTATCCAGGTACATGTTCGCGGTGGCGGCCAGCGGCGCTTTTTCGCGAAAATCGAGGAAGGTCCGGCGGCCATCGGCGAGCTGGATCGTCATGAAACCGCCGCCGCCAATGTTGCCGGCCGCCGGGTAGACCACCGCGAGGGCGTAGCCGACGGCGACGGCCGCATCGATTGCGTTACCGCCGTCCTTGAGCACGTCGACGCCAATGCGCGTGGCGAGATGCTGGGCAGTAACGACCATGCCGTTCTCGGCGGCTACCGGGGCTTGCGAAGCGGCCTGCGCGCCGGCATAGCAAATGGCGAGCGCCGCCGCAAGAAGCGACTGGGCTAGACGATCGAATTTCATTGTTTGAATGTCCGTTGCTGAGTAGATGGAAACTGCGTGGAACCTGCGAGGAACCTGTGAGAGACGTGCGAAAGGCGTGAGAACGCTCGTGCAGCAGTGACCTGGCGTCCCGTCTCGAGCAGGCCGCCAAGTCACCGCGCACAATACCAACAAAGATTACAAACGGAAACCCGCAAAAGCCGCAGTAGAAAAACGGGGCTTAAGCTGCTTTGGTTAGCTGAGCGCGCAGGTCGGTCAACGACTTGCGCTGCCCGCCTTCGGCATCGAAATTCTCGGGCGCGAGCCAGAGTTCGAACGCCGCGCGCACTGCGGGCCATTCGCTGTCGATGATTGAAAACCACGCGGTATCGCGTGTGCGTCCCTTGTAGAGCACGGCCTGCCGGAAGATGCCTTCGAACTGAAAACCCAGCCGCGCAGCCGCTTGGCGCGAAGGCGCGTTCAACGCGTCGCACTTCCATTCGTAGCGGCGATAGCCGAGTTCATCGAACGCATGTTTCATTAACAGGAACTGGGCTTCTGTCGAGATCGGCGTGCGTTTGAGCAGCGGCGAGAACGCCACGTTGCCGACTTCGATAACCCCATTCGCCCGGTCGATCCGCATCAGCGACAGCGTGCCGATCGCGGTTCCCCGCTTCAGGTCGATGACTGCATAGTGCTGGGGATCAGGACTGACCGCGGCGCGTTCGACGTACTCGAGGTAGCTCGCTGCATCGTCGAACGGGCCTACCGGCATGTAGGTCCAGTCACGGCCATCCGGAGCTTGACTGAAGGCAGTGAACAGATCGGCTGCGTGGTGCGGTTCGAGCGGCTCAAGCCGGCAATATTGGCCTTCGATAGCGTTGCGCGGCGGGTGCACGCGCGCCGTCCAGTGGGGCAAGGATTCGCCGATGGGTTGCTGATACTGATTCAAGGTGCTGGGCATAACGGTTCCTTGGGCGACAGGGTGGCAATCGTAAAACAGGAGCTTAAACGCAGGCGAAGCATGTGCTAACGTACGCGAATCATGGAACCTTAAAAAGTGCCACATTCCCTATTTTTCATGGCTCCACGTTCGTGGCTTTCGCAATTTTCCTGATGCGCCTATGACAACCGCCGCTTCGTCGCCTGTGCCGCAAACTCCGCTTGAGGCGCCGCTCGCCAAAGGTCCTGGCGCGGCGCCTATGCAACGCCAGTTGCATCATCGATACAAGGAAGCCATTCTTCGCGGCCATCTCGCGCCAGGGAGCCGTCTGCCGGGTTCGCGCGCGCTGGCGGAGTCGTTGGCGATCTCCCGCAACACCGTGACTGCCGCGTACGACCTGCTGGCGGCGGAGGGGTATGTGCAACCAGACCGGCAAGGTACGCGGGTAGCCACGTTGTCGCGTCCGGCGCCGCTGCAAGGCAAGCGCGCTGCGCCGCCGGCGCCCGCCATTGCGCAGCGGCTGACGCGCATTCAGGCTGCCGCGCCGCCGTCCGACTGGAGCGCCGCATTGCGCCCGGGTGTGCCGGCCTTGTCGCATTTTCCGCTGGCTGCTTGGCGCCGTGCGATCGATCGTGCGATTCGAAACGCGGGGCCATCGGCGCTTGGTTACGGCGATCCTTTGGGTGAGCCGGCGTTGCGCGCATCGATTTCGCGGCACTTGGGTTTAGCGTGGGGCGTGCGATGTGAGCCGGCTCAGGTTGTGATTACCGAGGGCGCGCAAGAGGCGCTGTCGCTGTGCGTGCGCTTGTTGACCAATGCCGGCGATACGGCCTGGATCGAAGACCCGGGTTATCGGGGAGCGAAGGCGGCGATGCGTGCGGGCGACCTGCGCATGGTGCCGATGCGCGTTGACGCCGATGGTCTGATCGCTCATGAAAGCGACTGGAAGTCGCAGCCGCCACGGTTGATCTACACGACGCCTTCGCACCAATATCCGGCGGGCGCGGTGCTGACCGTTGCGCGTCGGCTTGAGCTGATCGCGAAGGCGCAGCAGCATGGCGCGTGGATTATCGAGGATGATTACGACAGTGAATTCCGCCACGCGGGCGAGCCGATTGGTGCGATGCAGGGTTTAGTGGCGCAGGCGCCGGTGCTGTATGTGGGTACGTTCAGCAAGACGATGTTTCCGTCGTTGCGACTGGGGTTTCTTGTGCTGCCGGAGACTTTGGTCGCGCAGATGCGCGCGCCGCTGGACGACATGTTGCGAGGTGGTCATCGATATGAGCAACTTGCGTTGGCGGAGTTTATTGAAAGTGGTCAGTTTAGTCGGCACTTGGGGCGTATGCGGCGTTTGTATCGTGACCGGCAGCATGCGTTGAGAGATGCCTTGACGCGGCACATGCCGGTGACGCATGTGATTGAAGGCGGGTATTGCGGTTTGCATTTAACGGTACGGTTGCCGGCGTGTTATCCGGACAAGGAGATCGCCGATGCGGCGCGGCAGCATGGTATGGCGCCCACGCCGTTGTCAAGTTTTGCGCTGCAGCCTATGGCTGGGGATAACGGTCTTGTGCTCGGGTATGGGAATACATCGGCGGAGTTGTTTGAGCCTTTGGTTCGGGCTTTGAGTAGGGTGGTGGGTGGTTCGTTCGCACTGGTGTAGTTCGCTTGCGCCCGCCTAGGTTCGCTCGTGGCGGTGGACGGGAGGGTTTGGGGCGGAGTGGTTGGGTTAGTGCTGGATTGCTAGGTTCTGGCGTTAGCGGGGCTGGGTCTATGCCGGGGTGCTGCTTTCCAGGTCTTTGCGCGTTCGGTGTTAGCTGTTTTCTTTATCACTATTAGCCACTGCGCGTGGCGGCGCGTCATTTCTTGGTCCTTAGCGACAAAGAAACGAAGCAAAGAAAACGCTTTTAACAGCTCTACCCTAAGTGTCCACAGCGTGCAGTTCCATTTCATGGGTGCCCCAAAAGCACGGTGCTCGCAAGAGCGAAGGATGTTTGAACCCCTCCTTCTCGCGAATCCTGACAGTAAAACGCTTCGCCCCGTACGCTCTCGGGCAAGCACCATTGACTGAACCTGCCCAAGGGGCGCCCCGCGCTATCCGCGGAAAACCAATCACCGAATTTGTACGCACACCGAACCACCTAGCCAACCCTCCTCGAAACAAAGCCACCAAATCGCATGAGGCCGTAACCAACGAAATAAGGACAGCCCACTAGCTGGCTCGCCAAAACTGACGCCGTGGTACACAGGCTGTAAGTCACGAATATGACTGCGCGGATCAGGCAGTTGGTCCACGAAGAACCGAAGCATTGGATGCACGTGAGGTCGTGTAGGTACCATGGCAAATCGTGTTTGCCCGAGAGCGCGGGCGGTGACGTGTCGCGGTCTGGGAGAGCGCATCCATGAGTACGCGTGAGGCCGTGCCGGTCCGTGGGGCACGGGTGCTTGCCCGAGAGCGTACGGGGCGAAGCGTTTTACTGTCAGGATTCGCGAGAAGGAGGGTTTCACACATCCTCCGCTCTTGCGAGCACCGTGCTTTTGGGGCACCTATGAATCAAAACTGCACGCTGTGGACACTTAGGGTAGAGCGGTGAAAGCGTTTTCTTTGCTTCGTTTCTTTGTCGCTTTGGACAAAGAAATGACGCGCCGCCACGCGCAGTGGCTAATAGTGATAAAGAAAACAACCAACGTATAACTCGCGAAGACCTGGAAAGCAGCAACCCGGCATAGACCCCGACCGCTAACGCAAGAACCCCGCACCGCCCACCCCCCGCCCACCGGCGCGAGCGAAATTACACCAGAACATCAGAAAACACCCGATTAGCAAAGCGGCTCGAATCCGTCCCGCTGCTCAACACACCCACCGTCTTCAAATCGTCCGCGTACAACGCAATTTCCTTCTTAAACGCATCCCCCGTCGGATGATGATGATCCGTATGACTCTTGAGCATGGCAGTCAACTGCGCCACATCCGCTTGCGGCGCATACTGCGCAAAGATCGCCGCCGCATCCCCCGGATGATTCGCAGTCCATTCCGTTGCATCGAGCAAAGCCTGTGTCAATCCCTGAGCCGCCGCACGATCCTTCCTCACCAGCGACCCACGCACGCCAAGCACGCAACACACACGCGTTTGATACTCACCGCACAAATTATTCGACACTTCATACAGATGATCCGACTCCCGCAGCATCCAGATTGTCGGATCTCCATCCGCAATGGCGTGGACCTCACCCTTCTTCAATGCCTCACCCAACAGGTTGGCCGGATACTGCCTCCACTGAACCTGACTGTCCGGATCAATGCCAAGCTTCTTGAACACAACCGCGAAGAAATTCTTGGTGGGACTCGCCATGTCGCTGACACCAATCGTCTTCCCGCGCAAACCCTGCAAATCGACAATTCCCGAACTGCGCGTGGCAAGCAAACGCATGCAGCCGCCGTGAATCCCGGCAGTGAGCTTGACATCGAAACCCTGTTCCAGCGGCTTGATCCAGCGCAGCGCCATGCCCACCCCAGCATCCGACTTGCCGGTTGCAATGGCCTCAAGCAACTGGTCCGTCGAGCCAGCAAAGTTGATCAGCTCAACGTCCAGGCCGCGCTTGGCAAAGAAGCCCTGCTTGACCGCCACCGGTACCGGCGCGGTACAAATCGATCCGGCATTCCACGATAACTTCAATTGTTTCAACTTGCCGTCATCAGCACGCGCAGGCAGTCCGGCAAGGCCAAACGATGCCCCGCCAAGTGCCGCCGCCCCCGCGGTCCACACGGTCTTTCGCAACCAGTCGCGCCGCGACAGGTTCTCCGGCACGATGACTCTCGCGCCGCTATCGGCATCAGGACGATTCATCAAACATTCTCCACGGGTCGTTCGTTATTGATGTTTTGTTTGTGTAATTCTGATCGGGAAACTTGCTTACCGACTCAAGCAACCAGACCAAGTAATGCCAGCACTTCGCGCCTGAGTTCGACTAGCTTGGGATCATCGCGATGACGCGGATAGGGCGCGTCATTACGCACTTCCGCAGTCACGCGTGCCGGACGCTCGCTGAAAACAATCACCCGGTTCGCCAAGAACAACGCCTCTTCCACATCGTGTGTCACGAGCAGGACAGAGAAGCGCGCGTCCAGCCACAACTTCACCAGTTCGCCCTGCATGCGCAGCCGCGTGAGAGAGTCCAGCTTGCCGAATGGCTCATCGAGCACCAGCAACTCGGGATCGTTGACCAGCGCCCGCGCCAGTGCAACACGCTGCGCCATGCCACCCGACAACTGATGCGGATACGCCGCCGCAAAGTCGGTCAGGCCGACCAGTTGCAACGCTGCGTCTATGCGCTGTTCCGCCGAACGCGCACCTTCGGGAAGAGGCTCAATCGAGGAGCGCGCCGTGCTCCACGGAAACCGCTTGCGCCTTCGTTGCGCCTCGGGGCCCAAGCCAACATTGCCGCGTACCGTACGCCACGGATACAACGTCGGGTCCTGAAACACCACGACCCGCGACGGGTCCGGTCCACGTATAGCCACGCCGTTGGACGACACGGTACCGACAGCCGGCGCATCAAGTCCGGCCACGAGCCTGAGCAAGGTCGACTTGCCGCAGCCGCTCGGCCCGAGCAACGCGACGAATTCACCCGGGGCGACAGAGAAGCTGACATCGTCGAGAACGGGCAACGCTGCGCCGTGCAGCGAGAATCGATGACTGACTTCAGTGACGTCGATACGCGCGCCGGCTGCGGCTGCCCTGAATGCCGGTTGCGCTGATTGCGCCGCTTGCACAGTCTCTTGCGCCACGCCTTGCGTGCTTACCATTTCAACAACCCCTTCTGCCAGGCAAGTAACCGGTCTCTAAAGCGGAACAGCAACGTGATGAGCCCGGAACACATCAACGCCATCACCAGCAACGCCGCATACATGTTCGAATAAGCCGCCCATCCCTGCGCCCATTGCAAATACCAGCCGAGCCCTGCTTTGACACCCATCATCTCGGCCACGATCAGCACGGAAAACGACGCGCCCAATCCCATGAAAAGTCCGACGAACACCGACGGCAACGCGGCTGGTATGGCAACCTTCAGGATCAGGAAACCGGGCCGTGCGCCCAGCGTGCGGGCAATATCGTAGAACGCGCTGTTGACTCCGGCGACACCCGACCACGTCAGCACAGCCACGGGAAAGCCGGTCGCAAGCGCGATCAGGAACACGCTTGCGCTGAAGCTCGATGGAAAGAAAAAGAACGCCAGCGGCAACCATGCGGTAGCTGGTAACGGACCGATCAGCCGCAATACCGGATGCAGCCAGTACCCCACCGCCCGCGACCAGCCGATGCCAACGCCCGTCACAAATCCCACCACCGCGCCGATCACATAACCATAAGCAAGCAATCCGAACGAATGAGCAACGCTCGAACCAAGGCGCGGGAAATCATCGAAATAAACTGCGATCAGTGCTTGAGGGGGTGCAAAAAACGGCCGGGGCAGCCATTCGAGTTTCGCAGTAAGTACTTCCCAGGCGGCCACGCCCACCGCGAGCGCGACTAGCCAGGGCATAGCCTTGAGCCAGCGTTCAGCGCGGGGTTGCGCCGTATCGGGTTGGCGCGCCAACAGGCTTCTGCGCGCAGCCACGCCGATCAACAACGCTGTCAATGCGAGCACGAGTTTGAGCACGAGCAGATGGCCGGTGTACGGCCACTCATCCGCGTCGGGCCACCAGCGTGTCAGGCCTGCACTGGCAAGCCATGCGAACGCTGCCAGCCACGCCGGCAGCAAACTCGTGCCCACCGGGTTCAAAGACACCGCGCTGACGCGGGCTGATTGCGTCCGGATGCTTGGCGCATGCTGCTGGAACCCGACGCCGGGATGTCCCGACGCCGGATCTAAATGAGGAGTGCCGGACATGATGGGGAAGGCCCTCGTGACGTTGATATAAGCCCGGCGCGCTGGCTCTGGAGCGTGGTTTTGCCACGGCGCGCTGGAAAGCTACAAACGTCAAGACTAACGACGCTTCGGCCTCTTAACAATTATTCGTTTGCGATATGTTTATGAAGCCACACGCTTAATCGATTGCACGATTTGTTCAGACGATGTCAGCCTTCTCGCCCTGCCACACGCTATGCGCATAGAGCGTCTCGCTAAAATCCGGAGGGATGTCGCCATTCAGACGCGCTTCATGACGATCAAGATCGGCGAGAAACAGATCGCGGCTGATCCGGCTCACCACCGCCGGGATATCGCGTTTCATGCTCGGCACGTCGCCTACAGGCACGCCGAAGCTAACCAGGCCCGCGGGGTTATAGACGTGAAGGTTCGCAAGATGCAGCGCCGTTCCAGGAATTTTTTCCAGATACTCAAGCGCCGCACCAAGATAGGGATGGGCGCCGAGATAGTCATCGCGCTCGTTATCTGCGGGGACATACCGGTCGCGCCACAGCAAAATATCCTTCGATATCGCTGAAAGCTCGGGACGCACGGCCGGATCGATAAGGTAGCCCGTCCCCGCGATGGCAAAGTCGACGTGGAATTGTTCGTTTCCCACTCGGGCTGCAATCCGCCCACCCTCCGCGCTCGCATGCGTCCAGGCCGCGCCAAGATGCAGATGGAAGTTCGGATGCTTCGTCACGCGCTCCACGGCATCGACCGGCGGCGTCGAGCCCGCCTGCCGAAAGCGTAATGCCTGACGCCAACGCAATGCGTCCGGTAACGCGGGATAGTTGTCGTACGCGCCCGGATATGCCCGAGTCCGGGTAACAGGTACGGCGGGAATCGCAGCGCGGCGCACAAACAGATGCACTTGCGCGGCGCCCGTTTCCAGCGCCGTGGCGGCCGCGTCGAAGGCAGATGCCGCACCGCCAATCACCGCGACCACTTTCCCGTTGAGCGCGTTGAAATCGATAGCCTCGGACGTATGTGCATAGAGCGAGCGCGGCAGGTTTTCATACAACACGGGCGGTATTTGCGCAGCGCCGTTACCCGCTACGCCGTTGCACAAGATGACCTTGCGTGCGGTCTCCACATGCTCCTCCCCCGCCGCGTTCAGCAAGCGCAACCGGAAGTGCGAGTCCACCGGTTCTATGCGTGCGAGCCGGGTGCCATAGCGAATCGGGATCTTCAGGAAATGCCGATACCACCCAAGATATTCAGCCCAGCGCTCGCGCGGAATCCGGTCGATATCCGCATAAGCCGCCGCGCCCCAACGCGCTTCAAACCACGCCTGGAAGCTCAACCCCGCGACGCTGAGTTCAGGTCCGATCAGCGCCTTCGGTGTACGCAATTTGTTCATGCGCGCCCGATTCGTCCAGACACCCGCGCCTGCGTCGTCGGCTGCCGCATCGATCACTGACACCTTGCCAATACCCGCGCGCCGAAGCGCGAATGCGAATGCGGCGCCCGTCTGTCCGCCGCCGACGATCACGACGTTATGGTCAATGCCTGCCCGGTCCGGCACCCAGTTATCCGGGTCGGGACCTAGCAGTCGCAGTGCGTCGAGCGCGTTTGCATCGGGATTGGGCGTGGTTGTCATCGAGCGGGTTCAATCAGGAAATGGAGGAATGTTCAAGATATTGAAAAGGGACGCGCGCACTGGCAACCAAACAATTCAACTTTGCTTAGACGCTTTTTTCGGAACGCATTAGCTATGGCCAGCTCTGCGCCTTATTTCGACGAATACTCCCGATGCCACGCGAGCAATTGCTGTGAGGGAGGCATGTGCCACTTATTCCCTTCATCGATGAGAAAACCGCTCCGGTGCCACTCCTTCACGATCTTGTCGAGCGCCGCGACCGTGTCGGTCTCGCCCTTGCGCACCCAGATCACCGACGGCGACGGAATCAGTTGGTCAGGTATCGGCGATTCATAGTCCTGCCACTCGCCCGAGGTACTCGCGAGCCGCGCCTGGATACCGGGCGTCACATGAACCGATGCCACGCACGTCCCGCCGCGCAGCGCCAGTAGCGCTTCGGGCATGCCCTTGAAACCCTTGACCTGTGCCCCGTATTGTTCAATCAGCGGACGCGTGTAGTTGCTGCCTTGCGATACGCAAACAGGCTTGCCGCGCAGATCGTTCCAACTGTGGATACCCGCGCCCTTGTGCACCATCGCGGAGCCGCCGATCTCCTCGAACGGCGTGGGCACATGACTCAGTATCTCGTCGCGCTCTTTCGTGTACTGCATGCTGGCGATCAGCGCATCGACCTTGCCCTGCTGCAGAAATTGCACGCGGTTCGGAGGGGTGACTTCCACCGCTTCAAATTTCACGCCGAGCCGCCGGGCGAGATCTTGCGCAAGTTCGACGTTGTAACCGACGGGCTCGCGAGTCTGCGGATCGAGCGAACCGTAGGTGCCGTCGAGCACGACTCCGACGGTAAGCGTCCCGCGTGCCTTGATCCGGTCGAGGGTGGCATCGGCGTGAACGGTTTGCGAGAGCGCAAGCGTCGTCAGGGAAACGCTTAAGAAGGCGGTGAAGCGAAATTTCATTGGCCGGGACTTTCTGTTGCGGGTGCATCGATACGAAATACAGCGAGTTCGTCAGGCGCGCACTGTGCGATCAGACCGGTCTCCCAATCGAGATAGTCGCGAGCGGCCTGGAGGTTGCCATCGTGGCGATCGTGGACAAAGAAGAGATAGTCGATGCGCTCTGCATCGGCGGGAACATCCGGTGTCGATGCAAGCGCTAAGCCCGCTTCTCTCCACGTATCGACTCCACTGGCGGCAAGATAAAGCGACGTGAATCCCAACTCGCGCAGGTCCGTTGCAGCAATGCCCGCTACTGCAGGTTCGTCTGCGAATAGCAGCAGCGTGTCGCCCGGTTCGGCCTTAAGCGAGGCGAGTGTTTTCGCAAGAAGCGGGCGAATCGACCAGTGTGCGCCAGCAGCATGTTCGCGCTTGTAGGCGGCACTCGACCGCAGATCGAGCAGCAATACATGCCCCGTTGCGGCTTCGCGCAACGCGGCTGCGTCGAGCAGCGGCAAGGACGATTGTGGCGACGCAATCTGCTTATCAACGTGCAGCGAAGTGGCATTGCGGGCATCGATTAACGCGGCCTCAAAGCCCAATTGCACGAGCCATGTAGCGATGACGGGAGCACGCACGCCGTCGTAATCAACCAGCAAAACGCGGGCACGCCGCACACCGATGGTCTGGTCGGTCGCCTGCACCAATTGCCCTCCGGGGGCGTGAATGGCGTTTGGCAGACCATCGCGTGCGAATTCTTCAGGCGTACGGACATCGATGAGAAAAGTCGCCCGGTGCGAATCAGCCAGCCATTCTTGTGCGGCGGAAGCATCGAACGTTGCAACGTGGAAGCGCGCGGCAAGCTTGACCGCGCGCGCTTGCGCGTCAGCGACCGCAGCTTCGTTCAAAACATCAGGGTAGCGGCGCTCACTGCCATGTTCGAGCTTGAGCCCCGCAAGCGCCCAGCCTTGCGTGCCATTCTCCAATGCGATCACCGGATTCAGCACGCCCAGGTTACGCAAGGTCTGCGCGCCGATAATGCTGCGAGTACGTCCGGCGCAATGGATCACAATCGGCGTCGTTGGGTCTGCAACAAGCGTTCCGATCCGATACGCCAGCTCGCCGTTCGGCACAGAAACAGCGCCGGGGATTGTCATCTTCCGATGTTCATCGGGCGTGCGTCCGTCGAACAACGCATGGGCCTGCCCTTCTTTGATCAAAGCCGCGAGTTCTTCCGGCGACAAATGCGGCGTCCCGTGCGCGTGTTCAACGAGTTCGCCAAAGGTCTTCGATGGCAGGTTAACCCCTTTAAACAGCGTATAACCCGCTGCCAGCCAGCCGGGGGTACCGTCGCGCAGGATAGAGATATTCGTGTAACCAAGCGCTCTCAAGCGACGTGCAGCGTGCACCGCGATACCTTCGCCGTCGTCAAGCAGGACGATTCGCGTGTCGGGCCTTGGCACCAGTCGCGGCGCGTCTATTTCGAGCCGGCTATACGGCAACGGGACGGCGAAGAACGGATGTCCTTCACCGAATTGCCCGGCTTCGCGGACATCGAGCAAGGCGATTTCGGCTTCATCGTTGAGCCATGCGCGGACACTCGATGCATCGATGAAAGCAGCGTCGTTTTGGATTAAGGTCATCGGGGAAGGGTCAAAATGAGTAAGGAACTGCCTTTAGGACAGCACGCTGCGAAACGCTTGAGCAAGGTCAAGGATGAGATCGTCCGCATCCTCCAGCCCAATGTGCAACCGGATCACGGCTTCCGGTCCCTGCCAATAACTCTGGGAACGCAAACGCCGCGGCGGTGCAATCAGGGCGAGGCTTTCATAACCGCCCCATGAGGCGCCAATACTGAACAGCTTCAACGCGTCGATAAACGCAGCAGCCTGGCTGGTATCGGCGTCGCGTACAGCGAACGAGACCAGCCCGTTTGCGCCGTGGAAATCTCGCGACCACAATGCATGTCCAGGATCATTCGCCAACGCTGGATGGAAGACCCGTGTGACTTGCTTCACGCGTTGCAGATACGACGCAACGGCAAACGCGCCGCGCGCGTGTTGCGCGAGGCGTACGGGCAACGTACGGATGCCGCGCAATGCGAGGTAAGCGTCGTCGGCGCTGACGCTTAAGCCCAGTGCGTCGTGAGTTTCTCTCAAGCGATGCCCGATGGCTGCATCGGCGGTCGATACAGCGCCCTGCATCAAGTCAGAGTGTCCGCCCAGATACTTGGTCACAGCCTGAATGGAGATATCCGCGCCCAGCGCCAGCGGTTGATAGAGCAAGCCCGCGCCCCACGTGTTGTCGGCGGCGAGCAAGACTCCTTCCTCGTGCGCGAAATCCGCAAGCGCCGGCAGGTCGATGATCTCGTAGAGAAACGAACTCGGCGACTCCGCATAGATGAGTCGCGTATTGGCGCGAAGCAGCTTATGCGGCAAACCCTCTGTTGCGCTGAAATAGGTGAACTCAACGCCCAGTCGCGTCAACAGCGGTTCTATCCGTTCTCGAACGGGCCCGTATACACCGTCGTGAACCAGCACGTGATCGCCCGGTGACAACAGGCCAATGAACACCAGTGAAATTGCCGACAAACCAGAGGGCGCAAGCAGCACGTCACGCGCCTCTTCCAGTTCCCCGATAGCCGCTTCCAGCGCCCGATGCGTCTGTGTGCCATGCCGGCCGTACGTGCTGACCGCCTCACCCGCGTCACGCCTTTTATGCAGCGTCGCGTGGCTCGACGTGTTCTCGAAACGCACCGTGCTTGTGCGTTCAACGGGCACATTGACTGGCGCAGCGCCATCCGTGAACGTCGGCGCACCGGCACGCATCAAGCGAGTAGCTTTACGCAGCAGCGGCGGACTCATCAGCCAACCGCCTGCGTGCCACGGTGCATGTGGGTCGTGTTATAGCGCACTACACGCCCGGTTTCGAGTTCATAACCCAGCCGGCCAGATAACGTCTCCAGCGGCCGCCCATAGAGATGAAAATGCAGCGTGGGTGCGGCGCCCGTTACGTGGATGCTATGAATGTCTTCGGGCAGGAACGCGATCGGCGTACCTGGACGCACCACGACTTCACGCTCGATATCGAGCGTGGCACGTTCGGAGTCCGTGCCATCGTCCGTGCGCTGATACACGCGATTCAACTCTTCGCCCTCAAGCGCCGCGATGACAGCCCAAGTGTCGTGGTTATGCGGAATCGTGGTCTTGCCCGGCAGCAGCGAGTTCAGATAAAGCGCGAAACCGTCCTCGCCGGGATTCAACCGATATCGCGTCGACGTGTCGCCGCTGCCCGCTTGCGGCGGCGGAAAGTCTGCCGCAGTAAACAACTCGGCGTGGTTCGCAGCGAATGCCTGCAAGTGCGCGCTGATGTCATCGAGCGCGCCGCGGGTCACTCCCTGCTGGGCCACGATATGACGTACGTGGCCCAGCAAAACGGAAACAGCGGCCTGGCGTTCGCCAGTTTGATCGGGAGTGGTGGTTGCGGTCATTTAGGAATGAGTTCAGGATAAGTCTTGCGCGTTCAGGGAGCAGCCAAAGCGAGCGCCGCACTGTTTCGCGAGCGTTTGCGCAGCGCGCGCCGGTCATCGCCGCGCGCCCGTCGCAGGAACAGCCGCGTGCGTTCATTCTCCGGCGCGCTGAAAATCTGCGACGGAGCGCCGTGCTCGACAATCACGCCGCCCTCCGTGAAAAACACTTCGTCGCTGACATCTTCGGCAAAGCGCATTTCATGCGTGACGAGCACGCAGGTCTGGCCATCGTCCACGAGTTCGCCAATCACCGTCAGCACTTCACCCACCGTCTCAGGATCGAGTGCAGAGGTCACTTCATCGAAGAGAATCAGGTCGGGACGCATGGCCAATGTCCGTGCAATAGCAACACGCTGCTGCTGCCCGCCAGATAGCTCGCCCGGATACGCATGGGCCTTGTCAGCTAACCTGACCTTCGCAAGCAGAGCGTGCGCGTCGTGCTCGGCTTCCGCGCGGCTTCGCCCAAGCACACTCATGGGCGCAATGGTGAGGTTGGCAAGCACGTTCAAGTGCGGAAACAGGTTGTATTGCTGGAACACGAAGCCAATGCGCTTGCGCAGCGCAATCTTCTGCGCATCGGTATGCTGCGCGCGGACATCGATTCCATCGACATGCACTTCGCCCTGCTGCGGCGCGATAAGGCCGTTGATCACACGTAGAAGCGTGGACTTACCGGAGCCGGATGGTCCGATGATAGAGACGGCTTCGCCGCGCCGCACGCGCAGATCGATACCCTTGAGCACTGGCACCGTCCCGTAAGAGAGGTGGACGTCGCGCAACGAAACGAGCACGGGATCGGCGCTTCCCGCAGCGCCCGGTCGCGCTGGCGCATAGGCGAGGGGTTGAGAGTCCTGAAGCGGATCGAGCGCGAGTGCTAGCAGACTCATGCGGCCTCCACGGGCGTTGCTGCAGGAGCGCTGACCCTACGTCTCGAACGAATCAACTGTGTCATCGCGGGGTTCCTTCTTAATTCTCGAGCGCACAAAAGCATGCTGGAACGAAGATTTTAAGAACCGCGCCCTTTTTCGATAACCAAGCATTCGTCGAATCGATAGCAGCCTCCTTGCTAAGGATGCGCTCCACTCTCCGCGTAGCTCTTAAGACCCTTATCCGCTGCCCCGGTAATTTGCTTAGCAGATTCGCTTCCTTGGAGACCCGCAGGCGCTTAACTATTCTGTCTGGCTCTCCCGATCCTATGCAACGCCATGACCCTGACGAACCTGCGCCGCTTGCTTACGCCTCTCCTGCTCGCATCGGCCACGGCAGCATCCTTTGCCGCACACGCGGATGCCACCCTCGACAGAATCAACTCCCGTCACGAACTTGCGGTCGGTGTGCTGATCGGCGGCAGTCCGTTCGGTTCACTCGATCCCGCGACGCAACAACCCCGGGGTTTTAACGTGGACCTCGCGAACGAACTCGGCAAACGCCTGGGCGCGAAGGTGCAACTGGTGTCGGTGTTGCCTTCCACGCGGGTTCAGTTTCTCCAGCAGGGCAAGGTCGACATCCTGATCGCGAACATGGAGTACAACGCCCAGCGCGGCGAGATTCTGGATCACGTGGCCACGCCCTATTACCGCGTCGGCGGAACGGCAATCACCCTTAAAACAAGCGGTATTACGCGCTGGGAAGACCTGCGCGGCAAGCCGGTTTGCATCTCGCAGGGCAGCAGTTATATCCGCCCGGTAGTCGAACGCTACGGCGCGATCCCGCGAGCCTTTCCAGGCGCTTCCCAGTCGCTGCTTGCGTTGCGTGGCGGCAGTTGTGTCGCAGCCGTTCATGACGCTGCGCCACTGCTTTATCCGCTATTGCAGAGTGACCCTGAGTGGCATGACTACCGCGTGCTGCAACCTGAGATAGAACCCGCGCCGTCGGTGATCTGGGTCCGTCAGGGCGAACACGACACCGCCGCCAAACTCGATACATTCGTGCGCGATCTGCATCGTAACGGCTGGTTTATTGCGACCGAGGCGAAGAACGGCCTCAACCCGCCGTCGCCCGCGCTGGCCGAGTGGCACCGCCAATTGCCCGCGGAGAACTAGCATGGAGACGCTGCTGCACGGCTTCATTACGGCGACAGCGCGTATCGGGCTCGACTACCGCTTCCTGCTCGACGACTACGAGCGCGTGCCGTTCGTGCAGGGGCTGGGTGTCAGCATCGAGATCATCGTTTCGACCATGACCGCCAGCGCCATTGCCGGGCTCGTGCTGCTGCTCGCACTGCGCGGGCGCAACCGGCTGATCGCCGGGCTGGCGCGCGGTTTCATTGAAGTCACCCGCAATACGCCCACGCTGGTGCAGCTCTACTGCGCGTTTCTCGTGCTCAACATGCTGATTACGCAGTGGCTGCATGCGCGCGGTATCGATAACCCGTTCAAGCCGTTCTTCTGGGTCGTACTCGTGTTGTCGCTGCACAAGGCGGCGTTTCACGCCGAAGCGCTGCGTGCCGGATTTGACGCACTGCCTTCTCAAACACTGGAAGGCGCGGCTTCGCTCGGCTTTAGCCGCGCCACCCGTTTCTGGCGCATCGAGCTGCCGCTCGCGTTGCGCGCGGCGCTGCCGGCACTCGCTAACAACATGGTGGAACTGGTGAAAGCGTCGGCGGTGGCATCGGCGATTGCGGTGGGCGACGTCACCTACCAGTCCATCATGATCTGGACCCAGCGCGACAACGTGCTCGCGTTGATGCTGCTGATTCTCGCGTTCTTCGGCGTGCTCACCTGGCTCGTCACGCTCGCCGGCCGCTGGCTCGAGCGCCGTTACAGGATTCCCGGTTATGGCTACTGATTCGGCTTCCACCGTGGGCAAGCTCGCGCTCAACCTCAACCGCTTGCTGCCCGGCCTCTATGCCGTACTCGGCGTGCTGGCGACGGGCGCCGTATTGTGGTCGCTCGCGCCCGATACCGGCTCGCGCGGCGAGACGCTGGCACGCCTCGTCGAATGGGCGCCGGCGCTGGCGCACGGCTTTGCGATGAACGTGCTGATCAGTATCGGCGCAATCTTCATAGGAACGTTGATCGGCCTGCTCGCGGGTGCGCTCGCAATGTCGAAATCGTTCGTCGGGAAGCTGGCGAGAGTGTGGATTGTCGCGTTTCGCAACGCGCCGTGGCTCGTGCTGATCTACTTCACCACCTATGTGTTTCCCTTCGAGATCCATGTGTTCGGCGCCATCGTGCCGTTTCCCGACTGGCTCAAGGTCATGCTCGGGCTCGCTCTCCCGGCAAGCGCGAACATAGCGGAAGTATTTCGCGGCGCGGTGTCCTCCATCCCTTCAGCGCAATGGGAAACGGCGGCTTCGCTTGCGTTTTCCCGTTCGCAGATCCTGCTGAAGTTAGTCGTGCCGCAATGCATACGCCGCATGTTGCCGCCTTGGATGAACGTGTACGCCATCATCACCATGGGGACCGCGTTGTCATCGCTGGTCGGCATTCACGACTTGCTGGACACCGCGCAGATCGCCAGCAGCACGGTCGCGCGCAGCAGCTTTACGGTGCTGACCTACGTCGCGACGCTCGTGATTTTCTTCGCCTACTGCTATCCCATTTCGTGGCTCACGCGCACGTTTGAAAAACGCCTGAGGACTGTATGAAGCACTGAGTAAAACCTTCCAACGCAACATGAAAAGCAACGCTTGAACAACGTCATTTGCAACGCACGAATGCTTCTAACCGCTTGAGCGCGGATTGCTTATAGTCGAAACCCTTCCACAAGACACTCTTGAACCGGGGCTTCCGATGAAACGCTTTTTCTCCTCTCTCCGCGCGTGCGCCGGGGTTGCACTTTTCGCCGTAGCCGCCAGCGCCGCTCATGCTCAATCGCGAGAAGTCGTGATCGGTTACCAGGACATGGTCGTACCATGGCGCTACGCTCAAGTGAGCGGCGCAGTGGAAAAAGCGACGGGCTATAAGGTGACGTATCGCAAGCTCGGCAGCGGTGCGGACGTAATCCGCGCACTCGCGTCCGGGTCGATTCAACTGGGCGAAGCCGGGTCCAGCCCGATCGCGGCCGGCCTCTCGCAAGGCGTGGACATCTCCTTGTTCTGGATCCTCGACAACATCAACGACGCCGAAGCGCTCGTTGCCCGCGACGGCTCCGGCGTGACGAAGATAAGCGATCTCAAAGGCAAGAAGATTGGCCTGCCGTTCGTCTCCACCTCGCACTTCCATGCGCTTGTCGCATTGCAAAATGCCGGCGTCGATCCGTCGACGGTGAAGATCCTGAACCTGCGGCCGCCTGAAGTGGCTGCGGCCTGGGAACGCGGCGACATTGACGCCACTTATATCTGGGATCCGGTGCTGGCGAAGGTCAAGAAGAACGGCAAGGTGCTGATTACGTCGGGTGAAGTTGCGAAGGAAACCGGCAAGGCGACCTTCGACGGTTTCGCCGTCAGCCGCAAATTTGCCCAGGATAACGAAGCGTTCGTGACTAACCTCGTCAAGGTGCTTGCCGCGACCGACACGCAGTATCGGAACAATAAATCCGCCTGGACAGCCGGGTCGAAGGAAGTTGAAGGTGTAGCGCAGGAATCGGGAGCAACGGCTGCCGACGTGCCTGCGAGTCTCGCGCTGTATGCCTTCCCGACCCTCGCCGAGCAGGCTTCGCCGGCCTGGCTTGGCGGTGGCGCTCAGTCGGGCGCGGCGAAGTCGCTGGCGGCAACGGCAGCCTTCCTGAAGACGCAAGGCACGATCCAGAACCTGCTGCCCGACTATTCGGTTGGCGTTGACCCGCGCTTCGTGCAGCAAGCATCGCGATGAGCACGCTGGACATTCGCGGCCTCGGCGTGACCTATGAAGGCGCGACATCAGCCGCTCTGGAGGGCGTCGATCTGCAGATCGACAGCGGTGAGTTCGTGGTCGCGCTCGGTGCTTCCGGATGCGGTAAGACGACGCTGCTGAACTGTCTCGCAGGTTTCATCGATCCGACTGCGGGCGAGGCGCGGCTGAACGGCGAGCCGGTCATCGGACCCGGTGCCGAACGTGGCGTCGTCTTTCAGAAATATGCATTGATGCCATGGCTCGACGTGATCGACAACGTCGCGCTCGGGCTTCGTTTTCAAGGTGTCGGGCGCACGCGGCGTCGTGAGATTGCGCGCGACACGCTGGCGCTGGTGGGCCTGGAAAAGCACGCGAACGCGCGCGTCTACGCGCTCTCGGGCGGGATGCAGCAACGCGTGGGAATCGCACGCGCGCTTGCCAGCGATCCTCAAGTGTTACTGATGGATGAACCCATGGGCGCACTCGATGCATTGACTCGCGAGACCATGCAGGAACTCGTGCTCGATGTCTGGGGCCGCACCCGCAAGACCATTTTGTTCATCACGCACAGCGTGGAGGAAGCGTTGTTTCTTGCCACGCGGCTGGTCTTGATGACACCGGGTCCTGGACGCATCGCGGAAAGCCACACATTAACGTTCGCGCGGCAGTTTCTTGAATCTCGCGATGCCCGCGCGGTGAAGTCGTCGCCCGAATTTATCGAGTGGCGCGAGCGGCTGGTTCGACGATTGCATGACGGATCTCACGCTACGCTGCAGGAGGTGACCTGATGAGTTCGATCGACTCGTTACCAACCGCTGCAGCCGTGTCGCGGCCTAAGCTAAAACGCAAACCGCGTCGTGGCCTTCCAGGTGAAGGTCCGACAGCTGCATTGAGCGTGTTGTCAGTTGCAGCCATTGCCGCGCTCTGGTGGGCGGCAACGTCATTTCATTGGGTAGCGCCGCTTTTCCTGCCCTCACCGCAAGCGGTGTGGAGCGCATTCATTGACGCATGGAATGGCCGTATTCAAGGCGGCTTGCCGCTGTCCGAGCATTTGCTGTGGAGCGCCATTCGCGTGTTCGGCGCGTTCGCATTGGCGAGCGTGACGGCCGTGCCTGTCGGCATCCTGATGGGCGTCAGCCGCATTGCGCGAGGCCTGCTCGATCCGCCCCTGGAGTTTTACCGGCCGCTGCCGCCGCTCGCGTATTTGCCGCTGGTCGTGATCTGGTTCGGTATCGATGAAACCGCGAAGCTGATCGTGATCTACCTCGCTTGCTTCGCTCCGATCGCGATGGCTGCACGCGCCGGTGCGCGAAGCGCAACCGCCGAGCAGGTGAACGCCGCGTATTCACTTGGCGGGAGCTTCGCGCAGGTTGTGCGGTTTGTCGTGCTGCCCGCCGCGTTGCCCGAGATCCTGACCGGCTTGCGGATTGCGATCGGATTTGGCTGGACCACGCTCGTCGCGGCCGAGATGGTGGCGGCAACGGCTGGACTTGGGCAGATGGTGTTGAACGCGTCGAGCTTTCTCAGAACCGATGTCGTGGTGATGGGGATCGTGCTGATCGGCTTGATCGCGTGGACTTTCGATCTCGGTATGCGCGCCCTGGAGCGGCGGTTGGTTCCCTGGCGCGGGAAGGCTTAGCGAGTGCCCGTCGTGGGCATGATGGTTCGGAAGAAACCCCATTGCCGTCGTTGAATAGCTAGCTAAGTACGGCGTATTTTTAAAAATCGTGATAATTTACGTTCCGTTCACTAAGAACGAGTTCTCGGGGCGGGGTGAAACTCCCCACCGGCGGTAATCGCGTACAGCTTCTGCGCGTAGCCCGCGAGCGCTTTGTGTTTTGCCTTGAATCTTCCGTCCATTTTGCGTGAAGGCGTGGCGAAACGCGAAGGTCAGCAGACCCGGTTTGATTCCGGGGCCGACGGTCATAGTCCGGATGAAAGAGAACGGGATGGCATGTGTCCGCTCGCGCGAAAGCATTTGCGTTAGAGGAGACGTGCCGTCCTTCGCCCTGTTCACACAAACAGGCTTAAATTTATGACGCTCGCAACGACCCTCGAAAGTAATCCTGCCGTTAGCTCGGCAGCCAAGCCCCGTGCACGCATCGCGTTCATTCAATCGTGCTGGCATCGCGACATTGTCGACCAATGCAAAGCGTCCTTCCTTAGCGCCATCCAGGCCCAGGGATTCAGCCGCGATGACATCGATCTCTACGAAGTCGCCGGGGCTTTCGAAATCCCCCTGCATGCGAAGCTGCTCGCTCAACGCGGCGGTTACGCGGCTATTGTTGCAGCGGGTCTTGTGGTCGATGGCGGTATCTATCGGCACGAGTTCGTGGCGCAGGCTGTCATCAACGGCTTGATGCAAGTGCAACTGGAAACGGGCACGCCGGTCTTGTCCGCTGTACTGACGCCGCATCACTTTCACTCTGGCGAAGAACACACGAAGTTCTTCCACGAGCATTTCGTCGTGAAGGGCGTTGAGGCGGCTACTGCTTGCGCCGATACCATTCGTAAGATCGCAGCGCTGGCAAACGTCCGATGATGTAGGTCGGATGCAAACTCAAAAGCGCCACGCGGGGATGTCAGCCTGCGTGGCGCTTTTTGCAATGACAGCATGCTCGGGACGCGGAAGCTGCCTGATCCAGTGCAGCCTCTAATCGGATTTGCTTGCATTCATTTCCAAAACACATGACCATGCATCGCCATTTCAGCGCATGGAGCGTGAATCATGAAAACAGCCACTTTCCCGTCTGTACGAGTCGAACCAGAATTGCGCGAGGCAGCCGAAAGCGTCTTGCAGGAAGGTGAGTCTCTCCGGTTTTGTCAAACAAGCGATTCGCGAGAAGATCCTGCGTCGCCAGCAGCATAGTGAGTTCGTTGCTCGAGGACTCGCGTCACGGGACGACGCTAAGCGCAGCGGCGACTACATGTCGGCCGAGGAAATGCTTTCTCGCCTGAGTAAACGGCTCGCGACAGTACGGCACCAGTTGGAAGACGACTACCACTGACTGTCCACGACGCAATCGTTAGCATTTGAACGTTGCCGAACGTAAGCGCAAGATCCGGGGCGTATCGTGCGTCCCTGCGCACCATGATGATTGGGCCACCTCCCAAGGAGTCCCACTTCATGCCTTCTTCGCAAAACGAGCTTAACAAGCGCGCTCACCGCATTATCCTGCCGTCCGCATTCCATCGATTAGCCTGGTCGAATCTGCTGGCGCAGTCCGCCGAGCAGATCAGTCTTGCCGCCGCACCGCTAGTTGCAGTGTTCCTGCTAGGCGCAAGCGCCGCGCAAACCGGCTTGCTGCAAACCGCCCAGACATTACCCTTTCTGCTCCTCTCATTACCGATGGGCGTCTATGCCGACCGTCATTCCCGACGTGGACTGATGGCAAGCGCAGAAGCCGTTCGCGTGCTGGCAATGATTACGATCCTCCTGCTGATCGGAGCCCATCTCCTCACGTTGCCGATGCTTGCTGTCTGCGGTTTTATCGGCGCAGCGGGTACGGTCGCTTACAGCGTTGCAGCGCCTTCGCTCGTTCCCTCTCTCGTCCCGCGCGATGCACTGCCGGCAGCGAATGGCCGCATCGAGTTGGCCAGAAGCGTGGCGTATTCGGCCGGTCCCGCGATAGGCGGAGTGCTCGTGGGCTCCGTGGGAGCGGGGTGGGCTTATGCATTAGCGACCATGCTGTCGGCGTTCGCCGTTGTGCTGTTACGCGCACTGCCGGTCTCGGCGCATCTGCCCAGAACCGGCAGGCATTTTCTCGCCGAGGTCCGCGAGGGCGCCGCGTTCGTATTCCGCGACCCGCTGCTACGTCCCATTCTCCTGACCGCAGTTTTCTTTAACCTGGGCTATTTCGTGTTGCAGGCAGTCTACGTGGCTTACGCGGCGCACCGCCTGCATATGTCGTCATGGGTGATTGGCGTGAGCCTGGCGGCCTATGGTGCGGGCATGGTGGCCGGCGCGCTGGCAGGACCCGAAGTGTCGAGGCGAATCTGCTTTGGACGGACACTCGTTATCGGCCCTATGTGCGGCTTCCTCGCATCTCTATTGATAAGCGCAACCTTGTTTTTTCCGCAAGTATGGATGGTCTGCGTGAGTTTCTTTTTGCTCGGCGCCGGTCCGGTGCTGTGGACGATTGGTTCAACCACGTTGCGTCAGGCAATCACGCCTCACGCCATGCTCGGCAGGGTGTCAGCCATCATGAGCACCGCAACTTATGGAGCGCGTCCTGTTGGTGCGTTGCTCGGCGCGGCGCTTGCAACGGAGACCGGCGTAGGCGCATGCCTGCTGATGTCGACCGTCGCTTTTGCAATCCAGTTAGGCGTTATCGTGGTCTCGCCGGTCACTCAACTGGCCGCGCTGCCTGAAGGCGCTTAAAGGTGCCTGAGGGGAGCCTGAGGGTGCCTGAAAGCGCCTCGTCATGATTGCGCCGACTTGAGGTCATGCGAACCAACTCGCAAGACGGCACTCCACACGCAGCGCTTATCCGGAATGATTTTTGCTGATGCTTCGATGGACACGAAGCACAGACAACAGGAGAAAGCGATGCGAAAGCAAACTTCGCACCCAGGCCCGCAATTGCAATCGTCAACGGACGCGCTGGGCACTGTCCCTGACACATCGAGTCCCGCTTACGCGACCCGTCACCCCGTTACCCGCGCCTTCGATATTTTCGCGAGCGCCGTGACCCGCTGGACCGGCTCTCCCGTGGCGTTCGGCCTTGCGGTTATCAGCGTTGTGATCTGGGCAGTGACCGGGCCGATTTTCCACTACTCGGAGAACTGGCAACTGGTGATCAATACCGGGACGACCATTGTCACGTTCATCATGGTGTTCCTGATCCAGCAAGGCCAGAACAAGGACAGCGTGGCGCTTCACCTGAAACTCAATGAGCTGCTTGCGTCTCACCGGTCTGCGGACAATCATCTGATCGGGATTGAGGATGCGTCTGAAGAAGAGCTTCGGCGACTGGCTGCTGCTTACCTGCGGAAAGCGGCAGGAGCCGATGAGGCACCTGCCGCCAACGCACCCTCTTAAGCTTGCTTATAGCAAGGGAAAGCAAGGGGGAAAATGTCCTCCTGCGGTCATTGCATCTGCCGCAAGAGCGCAGCGATGCTCGCCGTGTCGTAGGGTTTTCGCAAGACAAAGTATCCGGACACGTTTGAAACGTGATCGTGGCCGGTTGCAAATATGACGGTCAGGTCACCGCGCAAAACCCGGGCTTGTATAGCGAGTTCTTCGCCCGACATACCGGGCAAGCCAACGTCCGTGATGAGCAAATCCACCGCCTCTTTCTGAATCAGTGCCAAAGCCGTTTGTGCGTTGGCAGCCTCGTGGACTACATGCCCCAGCCTCATGAGCAACTCGCTCGTATTGGAGCGGATCAGGTCATCGTCTTCAACGAACAAGATGCTTAGCGAGCGTCCCGAAGGCGCACTTAGCGTGGCCGCTGTCGGTACGCTCGAAGGCGCCGCCACCACCTTGAGTGCGGCACGCTGGGTTTGATTTGCCAGAACATGCCGGATCTTTCTCGCAAGCGCCTCCCGCGTGTAGGGCTTGCCGAGCAGTTCAACGCCGGCATCCAGCCGGCCGCCATGGACAATCGCATTTTCCGTATAGCCGGACGTAAACAGTACCGCGATGCCGGGAATGAGCTGCCGCGCGCGGCGAGCCAATTCGGGACTTCGCAGGGGACCCGGCATGACAACGTCGGTAAACAACAGATCGATTGGCGCGCCGCTTTCGATGATTGCAAGCGCGCTGCTGGCATCGCTCGCCTTGAGCACGCGATAGCCCAGTTCGGACAACATCTCCACGACCGTCACCCGGACTTGTTCATCGTCTTCAGCCACCAGGATCGTCTCGGCGCCGCCCAGAACCGGCGTGCTTTCAAGCACCGCCCCGAGATCTTCCTTGTCATGGGTTCGCGGCAAATACAATTTCACTGTCGTGCCGTGGCCCGGTTCGCTGTAGATCTTCACGTGTCCACCGGACTGCTTAACGAATCCGTAAACCATGGAGAGTCCCAGGCCCGAGCCCTTGCCTTCCGGCTTGGTGGAGAAGAACGGCTCATAGGCCTGGGCCAGTACTTCAGGTGTCATCCCGCAGCCGGTGTCCGTCACCGCGAGCATCACGTATTGTCCGGGGGTCACTTCGGCATGATCAAGTGCATAGCGGTCGTCGAGGAAAGCGTTGCCTACTTCCAGGGTCAGCTTGCCCGCGTTGTCCATGGCATCGCGCGCGTTGATGGCGAGATTGAGGACTGCGTTTTCAACTTGGGTGGGATCGACGAATGTGTTCCACAGGCCGGCGGAAACAACGGTCTCGATCTCGATAGCTTCGCCCAGACTGCGCCGCAACATGTCCTCCATGCCGGTGATAAGCCGTCCGATCCTGATCGTCTTCGGCTCGAGCGCTTGCCGGCGGCCGAAGGCCAGCAACTGGCTCGCCAGCTTCGCGCCGCGGCTCACGCCGGCAAGCGCATTTGCCACGCGCCGCTCTGCCCGCTCGCTGCCCGCCACGTCCGACGCAAGCAGTTGCAAGTTGCCTGAAATGACCTGCAGCAGGTTATTGAAATCGTGCGCGACGCCGCCGGTGAGCTTGCCGATGGTCTCCATTTTTTGCGCCTGCTGGAGCGCGAGTTCGGTTCGCCGCAGCGCGTCTGCGGCTTCACGATCCGCAGTAATGTCGCGGCCCACGGCATGGATGAAACGGTCATCGGGCACGGCCGTCCACGACAGCGTGACATACGTCCCATCCTGCCGCTGATAGCGGTTCACAAACTTGAACGTGCGGATACCCCCGCTGAGTTCGCCCAATTCGGCGAGCGTCGAAACCCGGTCATCGGGATGCACGAACTCAAGCAGCGAATGGCCGATAAGCGTCTTCTCATCCCAGCCGAGGATCTGTTGCCAGGCCGGATTCACCGCCACGATATTCGATTGGAAATCGGCGACCAGCATCAGGTCGGTAGAAAGCCGCCACATGCGGTCCCGGTCGGCAACACTTTCCGCCACCTGCTGTTCCAGGGTCTTGTTCAGGCGCTCCAGAGCGCGTGCTGCGGACTTCTGGTCTTCGATGTCGGTGTTCGTTCCGATCCATCGAATAATGCGCTGGACGTTGTCGCGAATAGGCAGCGCCCGGGCGATATGCCAGCGGTATACGCCATCGGCTCGTCGAATCCGGAACTCGCATTCGTAAGTCGTGCCCGATGCCACTGCGTCCACCCACTGTCCAACGGTGGCCGGCAGGTCATCGTGATGAATGATGTTGCCCCACGCCTGACCGTCCAGCGTGGCCTGCGCCGCACCGCTGTACTCGTAGACCCGGTCGTTGAACCAGTCGAGCTGACCGTTGGGGTCCGCCGACCAGACATGGTTCGGCATGGCCTGGGCGAAGGTGCGGAATTTCTGCTCGCTTTCATGAACCGCGCGCTCCGCCACGAGGCGATCCGTCACGTCGGTTCCCTGAATGAAGATGCCGATCACGGCGCCGGCTTCGTTGCGCACCGGCTGATAAACGAAGTCGACGTAGCGCTGCTCCGCAGGGGCGCCAGGAAGCCGGTTGAGCACGATGGACTGCGCGCTGCCCGAGACGGGCATTCCAGAGGCGTAGACCCGGTCCAGGATCTCTACAAACCCTTGCCCGCGCAGTTCGGGTAATCCCTCCTGCACCGGCTTGCCCAGGATCGTGCGGTCGCCGACCAGTTGCGTGAAGGAGGCGTTCGTCAGTTCGATGACGTGGTCGGGACCGGTCAGCATGGCCATGAACCCGGGCGCCTGTTCGAACATCCGCCGCAATCGTTCGCGCTCGCCGCTCAGCCAGCGCTCCGCGCGCACCTTCGCGGTGGTCTCCACGACGATCGCGATGACCGCGACCGGCACGCCCCGTTCGTCGCGAATGGGCGAATAGTCCAGGTTCATCCACACTTGCTCGCCGCGTCCGTGCCGGTGCAGCGTGAGTTCCTGGTCTTCGTATCGCAGCGTCCGGCCGGCTAACCCGACCTTCATCACGTTGTCGTTGAAGTCCGCGATCTCCGACCACCCTTCCCGTACCTTGGAGCCGAGAAGCTGAGGATGGCGGCCGCCCGCGAAAACGGAATAGGCGTCGTTGTAGAGCATGACGCCATCGACACCCCAGAGCGTCACGATGGGAACAGGCGACTGCAAAATCAGGGCGATGGTGCCGGTCAGCGTGGTCGACCAGCCTTCGATCGGTCCCAATGGCGAAGTGGACCAGTCTCTTGAAGCGATGATCCTGGCGACCTCGCCGCCGCCCTCCAGGAAGGCGTGGCCCAGGCCATTGGTCGGTTGTCTTTCGTTCATGTGCGGGGGTCGATAAGCAACGTCTGACCGTACGACGCTCGTCAGCGTTGCAGAGTTCTAAACGTCTATAGATAGGCGCTTATTTTACCTTCCAAAATCCCGCTCGCAGGACGTCATCAACGTTTCCAGCGCAAACTTTTCAAGCGCACCTGTCGGGGACATTTCTTGCTGGCTCTGATCTCTTGGCCCCGCTTTCCTCGCTCCTGGCCCGCGTAAGGCCGGGGTTCGCGGAGGTACCTAGCGGGTGTCCTTGTCACGAATCAGGCTGATCTCTCCGTTGCGCTCGAGTGTTGCCGCGCGGATCCCGGAAAGGTCGTTGGCGCCTAGTTGCTGCCGCGCTGTTTCGAGCAGGTCGGTGCGCGTGATGAGGGCAGCGGACATCTGCTTCTCGTCGAAGCGTCCGTCGCGATACAACTCCCGCTCGGTCCCGCCCACCAGCCGCTCCAGCATCGGTGAATGCAGGCAGCCCCATGCAAGCACCCGGTGCAGCAACACAATCACGAAGGAGGCGACCACCGTGGGGACTGCGGGCGAAGCACCAACGATCACGCGGCTCAGCGTCGCGCCAAGAAGAATGGCAACGACATAGTCGAACGGAGAGCGCTGACCGAAAGAACGTCGGCCGGAGATTCGGATACAGACCAGCGCGCCGATGAAGACCGCGACCGCGCGAGCGGCCATCTGTAGCGAGTCGAGGTCTTGGCCGGTGCCGAACACTGCGATAAAGGCGTCCATGTGCTTTCCTTTTCTTATCAAATGAGCATGACTTCACGTGGGCCGAAACGCGTTCAAGTTGCGCGCATGCTGACACGTGTCCGCCCGGCTTGACGATGACTGTTCCTCGATCCTCACGCCAGGCACCACGCCGCATTCGTCCAAATGGCGTGGATTCTGGACAAGCAAAGAACTTGGGACGTGCTGCATTGCGCCATCGGAAAGCGCTTTGTGCTGGTTCCGCTTTCCTTCGCAAGAAGCGTACTGCGCGAGCGGACCAGGAATTGCTAAACGTTGAGTGCTGTGAAATTTAAGTGAACGTCGTGATGTTCAGCACCCGGAAAAATCGACCGCTTCAGCGCTTGACTGGACGCACGCCACGCCTTTACACGGGCACGATTGAAACACGTACAAAGCCATGAAAAAACCGAAACTTGTCTTATCCATGACCCAGCTGCAAAGCCGGGGATCGCCCGGAAGCATGAGCCCCGAGGACTTCGCGGTGTATGCGTCGTATCAGATCAATGCCGGCGGATTGTTCGTAGGAACACTAAAGGTTGTTAGAAAAACCGACGGCCGCATGTTGTTCCCTTTTCAGGGATCTCCGGTGCTGGGGCCGTATCCCTCGCGGGAAGCCGCGCGCGAGGCGGCAGTCATGCATGGCGAACAGATTGTCGCCAGTGATATCGCGAACCCGGAGGATTGAGAGGAAAGGGCGTCGCGGCGTTATGTGGATGTTCGGTTGAAATCGAGCATGGCTTGGCTGCGCTGAACCGTGTTGTGCCGAGCTGGTCTGATGCAGCAAAAAAACCGCCGGCACGAAGCCGGCGGCAAGATTTATCGATGCTTGTGGAACCGGTTTGCGTGGGTTTGGCGTTAGTGTCAGGCAATCGTCTGCGCGGCGACTTCATCCACGGCTTCGCGCACGATACCGACGATCTCGTCCACGTCTGCCCGCGTGGTCACGAGCGGTGGCGCGAAACCGAGAATATCGCCGTGCGGCATGGCCCGCGCAATTACTCCACGACGCAACGCAGCCGCCGACACCTTCGGTCCAACTTTCAGCGCGGCATCGAAGGGCTTGCGTCCTGCCTTGTCCGCCATGAACTCAAGCGCGGCCAGCATGCCGGTCTGACGGACTTCACCCACTAGCGGATGCTGGTCGAATGCAGCATGCAACTGCGCGCCAAGATAAGCGCCCACATCGGCCGCCTTTTGCGTCAGGTTCTCGCGCTCGAGGATATTCAGGTTGGCGATAGCGGCAGCCGCGCAAATGGGGTGGCCCGAATAGGTCCAGCCGTGTCCCATGGGACCATGTTCCTGAGAGCCCTTCTCGATCACGTCCCACACCCGCTCGCCCACGATCACGCCCGACAGCGGCGCATAGGCGCTCGTTAGACCCTTCGCGACGGTGATCAGGTCGGGTTGCATGCCGTAGTGCTGCGCGCCCATTTTCGAGCCGAGGCGGCCGAAGCCGCATACCACTTCGTCGGAGATCAGCAGGATGTCGTGCTTCTTCAGGACCTGCTGGATCGCGGCCCAATAGCCCTCCGGCGGAGCAATGATGCCGCCCGTTCCCATTACCGGTTCGCCGATGAAAGCCGCGATGGTGTCGGCGCCTTCGCGCGCGATCAGCTTCTCGAGTTCTTCCACGCAATAGGCGACAAACTGCGTTTCGTTCATGCCGTCCGGCGCCTTCCGGTACCAGTGCGGACAGACCGTATGCTTCACGCGATCGATCGGTAAATCGAAATGCTGATGAAAGCTCGGCAGGCCGGTCAGACTACCCGTCACGATGCCCGAACCGTGATAACCGCGATCGCGGGAAATGATCTTCTTCTTGTTCGGACGGCCCAGCACATTGTTGTAATACCAGACGATCTTGATCTGCGTTTCGTTCGCGTCCGAACCGGACATGCCGTAATAAACCTTCTTCATCCCTGCTGGCGACCAGTCGATAATCCGCGACGACAGCTCAATGATGGTGTCGGTGGAATGGCCCACGTACGTGTGGTAATACGCCAGCTTCTTGGCTTGCTCGTAGATCGCATCGGCCACTTCGGTGCGGCCATAGCCAATGTTCACGCAGTACAGGCCTGCGAAGGCGTCTATATAGCTTTTGCCCTCGTGATCCTCGATGCGAATACCCTTTGCTCCACGAATGATCTTGCCCGGAAGAGCGCCGCTCGCGTGATCGTGCGCGTGGGTCGACGGGTGCATGAAGTGTGCGCGGTCTTCGCTGAACTGTTGCTCGAGTTGTGGTGTCATGAGTTGCTCCTTGGATTGCTGTGATTCGGGTTGTTCGTGTGGTTCGTGTAACTTGCGCGATGCCGTTAAGCCGTGACGCTCAGCGGCAGGCCGAGGTTGCCGAGGCAAAAATATTTGGTTTCGACGAACGGTTCGAAACCTTCCGATCCCCCTTCACGGCCGAGGCCCGACGCCTTCATGCCGCCGAACGGGATGGGGGCACCCGTGAACTTGACGCCGTTGACCGAGATCATCGCGAAGTCGAGCCGGCGTACCAGTTGGAAGATCGTGTCCATGCGCGTGGCACAGACGTAGGCAGCCAGCCCGTGCTCCGTATCGTTGGCTTTGGACACCACTTCATCCAGCGTGTTGAACGGCGATATTGCCGATGTCGGTGCGAAGTTTTCTTCATCGTAGATACGCATGCCGGGTGCTGCGTCCGCCACCACGGTCGGCTCGAAGAACCATCCGCCAAGCGCATGTGCTTGCCCGCCTGCGGTAATGCGCGCGCCCTTCGCCTGGGCGTCGGCGACGCGGGCGGCGGTGGTATCGAAGGCAGCCTGATGCATAAGGGGCCCCACCTCCACGCCTGCCTCGAAGGCTGGTCCAACTTTCAGCGCGCGCACTGCTTCGCTGTATTGCTGGACAAACTGTTCATACAAAGGCGCGGCCACGAAGATGCGATTTGCGGCGCAGCAATCCTGTCCTGACGTCTGGAACTTCGCGCCAATTGCGACCTTGACGGCTTGATCGAGATCAGCGTCTTCCGTCACGATGAACGGTGCGTTGCCGCCCAGTTCCAGCGCCAATTTCTTGATGCCAGACTCGGCAGCCGCGCGCGCGACGAGGCCGCCTACCCGAGTAGACCCTGTGAAGCTGACTGCCCGCACGCGCACGTCGCGTACCAGTGTTTCCATGGCCATTTGCGGTTCGCCCAGCACCACGTTGAACACGCCTGCGGGAAAACCTGCCTCTTCCGCGAGTTGCGCCAGCGCGAGTGCTGAGAAAGGTGTTTCGTGCGCGGGCTTGACGATGGCCGTACACCCTGCGGCAAGTGCGGCAGCCGCTTTACGCGTGATCATTG
Organism: Caballeronia sp. LjRoot29; assembly: GCF_964252755.1. Classification (NCBI taxonomy): domain Bacteria; kingdom Pseudomonadati; phylum Pseudomonadota; class Betaproteobacteria; order Burkholderiales; family Burkholderiaceae; genus Caballeronia; species Caballeronia sp. LjRoot29. The sequence goes on from NZ_CAXUPU020000030.1 coordinate 98,340, forward strand.
CGACCGGAAAATTCCACGGCGTGATCAGCGCGGCGACGCCGACGGGCTCCAAGACGGTGCCTAGGTGAGCGCCATTGATGTGCGTTGGAATGGTGCGGCCGCAGAGGCGTTTTGCGTCGTTGGCGTACCACTCGATGAAGCTTGCTGCGTAGGCGATCTCGCCCTTTGATTCGGCTAGAGGTTTGCCTTGTTCCAGCGACAGGATGCCGGCGAGGTCGTGTTGATGGCGCAGGATCAGTTCGTGCCAGCGGAGCAGGATTGCGCTGCGGCGATCTTGCGGGACCCATCGCCAGGACTCGAATGCGCGGTGCGCGGCGCCGATTGCAGCTTCAATTTGCGCGCGGTCTAGCAAGGGTACGTGACCGATTACTTCTTGGTCGGCGGGATTTTGCACGGCGATGGATGCGGCGCTGTCGCTATGAATCCATCGGCCATCGACATAGCAAAGTGATTTAAAGAGAACGGGATGACCCAGCAACATGAGTGTCTCCTGATTGCGCTGTATGACGTCCATTTTCGCCCTCGTGGCCATGCGATTTTTTCGATCTAAACCGTTATGCGTGGTGTTTTTTCTGTGTTGCGGGTTGTTTCCGCGATATATTTTGATGAACCGGGGATTGATGCTGAGTGGGTTTCTGCTCAACGACCCTACCAACGAATGAAGTGCTAGCCCGAGAGCGTACGGGGCGAAGCGTTTTACTGTCAGGATTCGCGAGAAAGAGGGGTTCACACATCCTCCGCTCTGGCGAGCACCGTGCTTTTGGGGCACCTATGAATG
>NZ_CAXUPU020000031.1:0-99073 GCF_964252755.1 Caballeronia sp. LjRoot29
AAATACGTTGGCTTCAAATGCGCGGACGACTACTACGAAAGCATCGACATGCCGACCGCGTTGCATCCACAAACTCTCCTCACCTTTACTTACGACGGCCAGCAATTGCCAACTAAGTACGGTTATCCGATGAAGCTCAGAATGCCAACCAAACTCGGCTACAAGAACCCGAAGCACATCATGGAGATCTTCGTCACCAACACTTTTCCTGGTGGCCACTGGGTCGACCAGAGTTACAACTGGTTCGGAGGTTCGTAACGGTACAAATGCGTCGTCGGACAACACGCTGCGATTCGCCTGTCGACGCCATACCGATTCTTGTAACAGCGTCGTATGCCGCCAGTTCCGTGCGGACGATTGCGTGCAGCACTTTCGTGCGCCGTGCTCGTCGTCAAGAGCTTGGATCAGCGGGTGCGCGTCGCATAAAGAGGCGGAATCGGATTGAACGAAGATAACCACATCCTCAAGACGGAATGCGACTCAGTGCATCTCCAATGAGTCACCCCTCGGATTTTTAATTCGCGGACCATTGCGATGTCGCGAGCAATGAAGCGATCGCCGCCGCAAGAGTTCGGTAGTGTTTTCACGTGGAGACGGTTCTGGAGTTTGCATCGAATTAATAGTGCGCGCGATGCTTAACAATTTGACTTGCTAGACCCAAGATTATTGCAGGCGTCTGATCCGCAGGAGCAATTGAGGCCCCTCCGTCGGTCGCATTGGCTCGCAAGTGAACCACATGTACACTCGCCTACTCAAGAGCCTATGGTCCTGGACACGCCATGTCTTACCGATTGCAAGTAAGTTCGCGCTGGCTGCCCATGGCGGTAGCTCGCCCGGTCAGACCGACGTTGGAGTCTCAGCAGATCTCGATGCAAATTCACGTGTGCTTGGATCCACGATAGCCGACTAAGGACCTGACGAGCCGCGGGCACAGCCATTGCTGCCTTTAGGGGACAAATCGCGACGTTCACCGGGCAGCATCGCTGTCTTCTCAAGCGAGCTACCCAATGACGACCAGGTCCACCGGTGATCCGACTGTTGCCGTGCTTGCGCAACTTATCGAACGCATTGCGGATCGCGACATCGCCGCGATAAGCGTGCTTTATGAGCTTACCGCGGCGAACCTGTATGCCGTAGCGCTACGCATACTGAGGCGAAGGGAGTTCGCGGAGGAGGTATTGCAAGACGCCTTTGTGAATGTCTGGAGGTTCGCTTCGGGATACAACAACAGCGTTTCGGCGCCCATGGTATGGATGGCAGTCATCGTTAGAAACCGCGCGTTCGATTACCTGAGACGACGAAAAGCCCTTGCGGGCCCGGAGATCGAATGGAGCGACATGCTTGACGATCTATTGGCGACTGAAACGCCTGATCCCTATGAAATGGCGGTCTCAGATGAGAATGCCCGGCATCTGTCCATCTGCATGAACCGTCTTGATGTAAACCAACGGCGCGCATTGGAGCTCGCTTACTTTTACGACTTGACCCATCGGGAGGTAGCAGAGCAAATGAACGCGCCACTCGGTACTGTAAAGGCGTGGATACGCCGTGGGACCGAAGCGCTTAAGATCAGCCTGCAGGTTTTGGATGGAACTGCGACTTCGACACCCTGTCTGCAAAAAAACAAACCTTCAAGCATCTCACCAATGGCATAGCGACATGATTGAAGTCCGGAAGGTAAATAGTCTTATGGGAGAGGCCGTTCTCGTCGATTGAGAAATTTCCGGCCGGTTCTCAAGCGGCTTCCTGAACTATCCCGGTCGTTCGGCTTAAGATTTTGCCATTGCGTTGCGATCGATCATCAAGCGACACGACGCGGCGAGGATCGGAATTTTCAATGAAATCGAAATGCGATCACTCTATCCTGCCGCGCCCTGTTGAACATGGCTAGGCTTGTGCGTCCCTTACAGATCAAGGAGGCTTCAATGAACTACCGGGCGAGTTATCTCTTGGCGCTACATCGCTGGGTGTTGCGTGTTGCTCTGTCGGCGTGTGCCGTCGCCGCTTGCTCAACCACGAGCGCGATCGCAGCAACGACGCTGTCGGCCAATGATCAAGCATTCGTAGCCAAGGTTGGGCAGGGTGGGATGTTTGAAGTGGAAGCGAGCAAAGTGGCAGAAGACAAGGCAAAGGCGCAGGATCTCAAGGATCAGGCGACGACCGAAGTCCATGACCATGAACTTGTCGGTGAAAAACTCAAATCAATCACGTCGGCTAACGGGGTCGATTTGCCTTCAAAACTGAACAGCGACTTCCAAAGTCGTGTCGATCGCCTCCGCACGCTGTCCGGCGATGCATTCGACAAAGCCTATCTGACTGAGATGGTGCGAATCCACGCGATGGATGGCGCGGCCTTCGCTAAAGAAGCCAAAACCGGCGACAGCCCCGATTTGCGCGCGTTTGCCTCCGAGACAGTGCGTATCGTTGAACGCCATATTGGCGCCCTTCACGGCACGGATAAAGCGATCAGATGATTGAGGTTCGACGGGATGCATGGACATCCGCCGAGGCCAACGAAGCTTCTACCGATCCTTCCTGGTCGTCGCCTCCGGATTTGCTACGTTTCAAGGTGCGAAAGTCCGGCTGTGCGTAGTGCGCCGGCGAAGGGAACAAGCTTATCCGATCGGGGAAGATTGGGACTTGCGCGATTGTTGCTAGAGCTTTCTCAACTGGAGGCTGCGATGGAAATGATGAATAGCATCTTCAGATAGTATGTTGTCTGGCCGCCGTAATCACGATCTCCCCGAACTCCTTTGGTCCTTGTCCCAAAGTAGCTGGCCTGCGATCAGGCCGCCGGCATCGAGTAGCGGGAAACATCGACGCGGTCTGCCACACGGCCGCCAAACATCACGGTGCGCCTTCGCGAAATGGACGAGGCTGACATCTTCGCGTGGGCCGGGAACAAGTGTTGCATCCCCGTTGTAATCCGGGATGCAACGGCCGTCGAAGCGTCAACACTGGGGGCAAGCACATGAGCGTTCTCGCGAGCATCATCGACAAGATTTTCCCGCCCGATCATCCTGCCAATACGTTATCTGGCGCAACAATTGCCCCGGCGACCGCTCCACCCGGTCCTTCGATCGCGCCACCGACCAATCTGAACGATACCGCCGCAGCGTCACAACCTCCGGTCACGCCCTTGCCGACGGTAGACATTGCGGCGATTCTTGACACGCGGCAGTCGGCCCGCACCGATCCTTTGGACTGGCGGACTTCAATTGTTGACCTTCTGAAGCTCCTTAATCTCGACAGCAGCCTTGAAGTCAGAAAGTTACTAGCCGCAGAATTGGCCTATCCAGAAAACCAAGACGACTCCGACCTCGTGGACGTCTGGCTCCATAAAGAAATATTGAAGCGGCTTGCGCGAAATGGCGGCGAGGTTCCAACCAGTTTGAAAACTTGAACGACCCTAGAGAACCCAAACAAGGTGACGCACGATGACTTCGAAAGCGGGAAACAACGCATGCAATGCCGGCGTCGTTTTGATTGAACAGCAACTGATCGCCTTGACAACATTCGCAACCTTGCTAGCAGACTGGGACGGCAAGGGGCGCGCGCTGCCCGACCTCACTGCAGGCGAGCGCTACCTGCAAAGAAGGCGTGCAGCGAGCCGCGCCAGCTCGCACATTGAAGCGGGCGTGACGCTGAAGCACGAACTGGTTCCTGTTCGACTCCTATGGGAAAGGTTTCTTGATTTTCCTGAGGGATCATCGAGCGTACTCCGAACTGCCTGTGCTAATGCCATCCTTGCGGTCGCGGTATTTTTCGAACAACATGGGATGGGCGCATTGAAGACGCCCGAAGTCCAGTTCTTAATGCGCATTCGCGATGCCGCAGTGAACGCAAACCTTTTTGAAATCGAGAGCGGCCACTATATTCCCGTCGCGACCTTCGATGGCCTCGCCATTTCCGACAGGCTCAACGGCGCGCTTCTTTTCGGCGACGAAACCACGCCCGGCTTTTTAGAGTTTGGCGATGTTGCCGCACTGCTCGCGTATCTTTCGACGCATCTGAGCGGTGTTCAGACCATGGTGAGTGCCGGCGATGCGGGTTGAATGTGGAGATTGTCGACCGCTAAGTCACTTGAACCGGGTCAACTCGCGCGTTGAAACGCGCTTCCGTCGATCGCGGCCATGACGAATAGCTGACCCGACACCATCAAGGGTATCCGATCACACAATGATCGCGTGCGCAGCAACGGCCGTTCTATAGCCCTGGGAATCGTTTAAGCCACCAGGGTCGACGCGATACGCCTTCAGGATTTTGCCGCCGACCGGCGCGTGCTAGCGGCGATAGTTGACGCCGCCCCCTGTCGACCAGCGATCAGTGATAGGTGGTGGCCGACCAGTATTGGCCATTCGCACACGGCATTATTCGCAAGCCCCAATTGGTCGGCTCCGAACATTTTAGTTAGTCGGGGCGTTTTAAGACCAATACAGCATTGGTTCCACCGAAAGCGAATGAATTCGACAGCATAACTTTCGTCGACCGGCGTTCTCGCGGTGCATTCGGCACATAGTCCAGATCGCATGCTGGGTCAGTGTTTTTCAAGTGCATAGTGGGCAGCAAGGTGTCTTGCCGCATCGCGAGCAACGACAAAACACACTCAAGCGCTCCAGCCGCGCCCAGCAGATGTCCGTGAACGGACTTCGTCGCGCTGACCGGAATACGATAGGCACGTTCGCCGAAAACCTCTTTTATTGCTGCTGTTTCAGTTGAATCGTTCGCAGAAGTCCCGGTACCGTGAGCGTTGATCGCGTCAACTTCAGACCTGTCGATTTGAGCGACGAAGAGTGCGTTGCGCATGGCAGCTGCTTGTCCCTCCACACTTGGTCGTGTGATATGGCCAATATCGGTTGCGAGGCCGTAACCAATCACCTCGCCGTATATCGGAGCTCCACGTGACACCGCGAATTCCCAAGGTTCGAGGATCACCATCGCTGCGCCTTCGGCGAGCACCATACCGCTGCGATTCTCGGAAAATGGCTTGCACGACGCGGCAGGGTCCTTGCCGTCGATAGTCGCGATGGTGTGAAGCGCCTCCCACGCTTTGAGCGAGCCGCATGATAATGGCGCCTCTGTGCCGCCGGCGATCGCGAAGTCGAGCTCTCCGCGCGCAACCCGCGACCACCCTTCCCCAATTGCCACGGCAGACGAGGCGCATGCAGTCGAATAAGTCAGGCACGGGCCACGTAGCCCGTATTCAATGCTGATCCACGCCGCAGGCGCGTTGTACATGCCCATCAAAACGGTAAATGGTTTGATGCGGTCGGACTCCTCACCATAGAGAATTTGATAACCATCATCTATAGTGTGTGTGCCTCCCATCCCGGTCCCGACGAATACTCCGCTACGCGAAAGATCGTTGGAATCCGATTCCCACCGCGCGTCAGCAACCGCTTCTTTGGCCGCCACGAGCGCGAACTGGCTCACGCGGTCAAGCATCCGTAGTTTGGGGGGAGCGAAGTGATCCGCACCATTTAACTTCGCCGATCCCGCTATGGGCGATACAAGCCGCCCCGCAAATGGAACGTCCAGACGATGAATGCCGGAAACGCCTTTTCGTGCGTTTTCGAACACTTTTGGCGCAGAGGTGCCTAGCGGACAGATCGCACCTACGCCAGTAATAGCTACTCTTCTCATAGCGACGAAGACGCCGAGGGCAACTTGTCGGTCGCGGTCAAGTCTCCGTGCTGAACAGCAATCTGCGCATCGATAAACTGAAAGACATCCTTTAAAGTTTTTAGAGGCGGCGGTTCTGCCGACACGGTTATCTTGAATTTGTCTTCAACGGCAAACAGCAACTCTGCCACTGCCAATGAGTCAAGGCCGAGCGTTTCGAGTGAAGCATCAGGTGTCAGCGCTGCCGGCTCGAGGCTGTAGTCCTCAGCCAGCGTTGCGCGAAGCCATTCAAAGGTCGTGGTCATAGCGGTATGGTTAGCCTTCTTTTGCTTGTCGTCTGTCGGTCGAATATCGCAATCATACGGTGCTTCGCAAAGTGGTTAGCGAGGCGATGGTCGCTGCATCGACCGCGCAACGGGTCTTACCGCTCCATCTTGCACCCAATGGCAGCAGGCCAGGCCACACTTTGACGAGCATAAGCAATGCATCGGCAGTTGGCGCGCGCATACTCGCGTGAGCGAACAGGGAAGCGAGGCGCATGCGCGGACCGAATCGCTGATGCCATTGTCGTGCGTAGCGGCGTCTCGCTGAATGTTGCCACGCCGCGTCACCCGCTATGTGACCTCGCTCTTCGCGTTGTGCGCCGAGCAACTCCGCGCATAAGAGCCACGCCGATTGCAACGCCATGCTCATGCCCTCACCAATGATCGGGTGCGCCTCCCCCGCAGCATTGCCTATCCGGAAAAATCCGTCATCGTTGTGAACACGAATACCGGGATGCAGTGGACCGGCGGCGATCCAGGCTTCGGGGCGCGTAGCCGTTGAAAGCGTTTTGCGAACTCCCGCGCACTCTCGTATAAGCATGGCCTCAACCGCTTCGCCAGCACTCATTCCCGGCGCTGTGTGTCGCAGCGCTTCTAAACGATCGCGACGCACGCAACAGGCCAACGTCATGACGCGGCCGTCGGCCACAACCATGCCTCCGTATCCGCCGTCAAACGACAATACAGGCAGCAAGCCGTCCTCTAACGATGCGTCCGCGAAATTAGCTTTGAATGCTAGCAAGTCATTGGCACGGTGTACGCGTCTTCCTTCGTCACGACTTCCAGGCAAGGCCGCCCAAGAACCGTGCGCGTCGATCGCGATGGGAGCACAAAGCGTTGCTCTTGCTTTTGATCCCAAGGCTTTCAATTCGCAGCGCCATGCACCTGGACCGCCTCGAACGCTGTTCAAGGACCACGGTTGAAAGATTTGCACGCCGACCGCGCGAGCTTTTCCAATTAAAAGCGTGTCGAGCGTCTCGCGGCCAAGCGCACGACCCCATGCAAAGCCGCTGCGGGTGGCTGGCGGCAGCTCGGTGACCGCAGTGTGAGCGCCCCGCATGAAGGCAACCTTGCGCAACGCCGGTCCGGCGAGGCGTTCGAACTCTGACGCTACTCCCAGCGCGCTGAGAAGCGGCAGGTTGCTTGCTGCAATGCACTCACCACATACCTTGCGACGCGGGAACGTTTGCTTTTCGATCAGCGCGACAGACCAGCCCGCACTCGCCAATAGGATCGCGGCCGATGATCCGGCGGGACCGGCACCGATGATAAGTACATCGAAGTTATTTTCCATGATCAACCTACAATCGATGGGCAGAAAAGCAATGGCTAAAGAACCCTGCGGAATATTCACTCATGCTCCAACGATGCCCTGTTTGCACCCAAAGTTTTGTGATCTCGGCGTCCCGAAAGCCCGCGTGTACACTTAGCACTGCGTCTTCGCGCGTGACCGCGTTCGCACCAATCGCCCCAATTAAGTGGCTGCCTGCTAGCGCGATGTACGAACGGTGCGGCTCACAAGCGAGAAACCGGCTGCAAGACCGCGCAATTGCGTTGAGCAAATTAAGCAGGAACACTCCTTCGAAGTGGTGCAGAAAGAGGTTGACGACGATCAGGTCCCATCGTTCCGGGTCCTGATCGTGCCGAGCACAATCACTATTTTCGACCCAATCGGTGACGTCCTCGACTTTTATGTCGACTTTCCAATTAGCCTTCTCGTACGCTTCTACCGTCTTTGACGCGACCAATTGTTGGCGATCAAGCAGGGTTAGATCGACCTCCGGCCACGCGGGTCCTAAAGCTCTCGCGACGCTAAGCATCAGCGTGCCGTCGCCCGCGCCAAGTTCAAGTACCCGGAGACGGCTAGAAGGAAGGTGAGGGACTAGCTGCTTAAGGGCATTGCAGACAATGGAACGCGTGCCCATTACCCGATGCACGCGTTGCAAATCTCGGCGCGAACGCATCGCTCTCGGATCGACTTCTTTGAGGTGATCAGGCGTCTCAGCAGAGACCTTCCGTGGAAGACTCATCGGTGCTCCAGGATCGACAACGCGAACGGTAACGAATCGAGATAAATCATTCGCCCACCTTGAGCAGCGCGCCATGGCAACTAAACCCGGCTCCGAACGAGGACAGCCACCACCATCCACCCGGTGCGTTATCAGCGAGGGCCGCTGCGAGCACGAAATAGACAAAGGCGCTTGACATGTTTCCATACTCACGCAGCATGGCTGCGCTATACCGTAGGTCGAGCGGCTGCAGGTCCAAGGAGCGCTCGATAGCGAGTAAAACGTCACGCCCCCCCGCATGCATGATCCAGGCGGAAATGTCTTGAGATACTACATTTTGCCGTTTGAGCACGACTTCAAGCACGCGCTGAGCATAATGCGCGGCCAGTCGCGGCACGGGTCGGGTCAATACGTTTCGCAACATACCGTCGCGTTGCTCGAACATCAACGCTTGCCGCTCGCTCGGATCAATCAGCGACGAACTGTCGATCCACTCGATGGAACGCGATGCGATGTCGGGGTCGGGGTCTCGCGACAGGACGACTGCGCCGGCACCATCGCCAAAAAGGCAAGCGCTTATGATGACGCCCGGGTCATTGTCCAGGTACATTGCCGCGCTACTGACCTCGACGCAGATTGACAGCACATGCCGGCAACCGCCAGGTGCACCGGCAGCGGACGCCCCTAAGAGCGCTTGGCCGAGTTGCAGATTAGGTAAAGCGGCCGCGCAACCCTGCCCCACAAGGTCGAACGCTTGGACGTCAGCGCGCAGGCACACTCGCTCAGCGACATAGCCGGAAAGGCCTGGACACATGTATCCAGTGCACGTGCTAACTACGACTGCGTCAATCTCGCCAGATACCAAGCCTGCACGATCCAGTGCTCGCATAGCTGCCTGTGCGGCGAGATGAGGCGCGTGCTCGGAAAATCGTTTGGAAAGCGTGTTCGGATCAATAGCAAAAACGTCGTCGAGCGACGCAAGCGCGAGCCGTCGCGCCTCGATTCCGTTATCGCGTTGTAAGACAGTGCGGGCAACGAAGTGCGAACGTGCATCGAGGCGAGCAAACCACTCCGAGTTTTGGAATGCCGCTAGGCACTCGGCCTTTGTGTACCGCTGAGGAGGACTTGCGGTACCGATTCCTCTAACGAACATATAACCTTTGATATCTTGAGTGATGCTTCGCGTGGTGAATGCATAGCCATTACTGGCATGAAAGCGGATCTGACCTCGCCGAAGTCCCGATAAGTGACTAGGCGTAGGCGCAAAAGACGGACCTGATCAGCTCAAGCGCAACCATGTGCGCAGCTCAAGCGCAACCATGTGCGAGTAAAAATGCACAAATGCTGAGCCACTTATTCGGATAGCCGGCCGGAACCCGGGTTTACGCGGGCGGTCCTGGAGCTCGCCTCGGACACTCATGAGGTGCCGACAGTTGCTTGGGTATGCCACCAAATAATTCTAAAGAATTGCCGTCTCGGGAGAACTGGAAAACGTAGCTGCGGTCCTTTAACGACGGACATCGCCGGCCGAAAGGGTAATCGGCATTGCATATTCCGACGAGCCGACGTCTTGGAAATTCGCGGAGCACAGACGAGGAATATCTCTTGCGAGAGCGATCTAACCACCCAAGGAGGCGCTCATGACATCGCACAAGCCGTCCGACCCATTCAAGAATGCTTCCGGAGGTTGGGGGTCTCTGAAGGCCGTGACTGGAATTCTTCTTCAGGAGCATGTCGCAATCGATGGCAGTCGGGTACTCATGCATCAAAATAAACCGGACGGGTTCATGTGTGTGAGTTGCTCGTGGGCCAAACCCAAGGATCCTCACACGTTCGAGTTCTGTGAAAGCGGTGCAAAAGCGACCGCGTGGGACCTGACAGCGAAGCGTGTCGACCCAGATTTTTTCAGCCAGCACACCGTGACAGAACTCAACGAGTGGCACGATCACGAGCTCGAGGAAGCAGGTCGAGTCGCGGCCCCTCTCCGATGGGATCCCAAATCCGACAAGTACGTTGAAGTGTCGTGGCAACAGGCATTCTCCGAGATCGGGAACGAACTCAAAGCCCTTGATCCCGACTCTGCGGTTTTCTACACCTCGGGAAGGGCATCGCTCGAAACCTCGTACATGTATCAGTTGTTTGCTCGCATGTATGGTACGAATAATCTGCCCGACAGCTCGAACATGTGCCACGAGAGCACCAGCGTCGGGCTCAAACAAGCTATTGGCGTGGGCGTAGGAACTGTCACACTCGAAGATTTCGAGAAAACCGATCTCATATTCTTCTTCGGTCAAAACGTAGGTACAAATAGCCCGCGCATGCTTCACCCGGTACAGGATGCGCGCAAACGCGGCGTACCGGTCATCACCTTCAACCCGATCCGAGAGCCGGGCCTTGTCAGCTTCGTCAATCCCCAGTCGCCTATCGAGATGCTGACGCCCGGCTCAACGCAGATCAGTACGCAGTACCATCAAGTCAAGGTAGGGGGCGATAGCGCCGCGATCGCTGGGATTTGTAAGGCCTTGCTGGAAGCGGATGAACAGGCCGTCGCCGCTGGCCTGACTCGGCTGCTTGATGTCGCCTTTATTCAGGAGCACACAGTTGGCTTTGACGAGTTCGCAGCGTTCGTGCGGAACACCGGTTGGGAAGAAATAGAAACTATGAGTGCCCTTTCCCGCGAGGCGCTTACCGAGGCCGCTAACGAGTACAGCCGCGCAAATGCAGTCATCGCGAACTATGGCATGGGGCTAACTCAGCACAGGATGGGGGTCCAGAATGTGCGCATGCTGATGAACCTTCTGCTACTGCGGGGCAATATTGGAAAGCCCGGTGCTGGCCCGTCGCCTGTGCGCGGCCACTCGAACGTTCAAGGCCAGCGAACGGTTGGCATCACCGAAAAACCCGAGTTGGCGCCGCTTGACAAGCTTGCGCAACAGTACAGTTTTGAGCCGCCGCGTGAGAAGGGGCTCAATACGGTGGAAGCCTGTGAAGCAATTCTAGCGGGCAAGGTGCGCGCGGTGTTCCAACTTGGGGGAAATCTTGTCCGGTCTGTGCCGGACCGCTTCGTAATGGAACCTGCATGGCGCAACCTTAGGTTGACCGTCAACGTGACGACCAGGCTCAACCGCAGCCATTTAATTCACGGCGCAGTCTCTTACATTCTTCCGTGTCTAAGCAGGATCGAAATCGACGTACGTGCTGGCCACGCGCAAGCAGTTTCAATGGAAGACAGCACGGGGTGCATGCATGGTTCCCGCGGCGTTGCGAAGCCCGCCAGCGAAATGCTTATGTCCGAACAAGGGATTGTTGCGGGCATCGCCCAGGCGACGCTGGGACACGCTTGCACCGTCGATTGGACCGCGTGGGCCAACGACTATGGGTTAGTACGAGACGCGATCGCAGAAACGTATCCAACCATTTTCCATGATTTCAATGAGCGCATGTGGACGCCGGGAGGCTTTCATCGGCCAATACCTGCAGCCGAGCGCAAGTGGGACACGAAAAGCGGAAAAGCCGAATTCCTGACTCCCACGTCGCTTGACGAAGACCCAGATATGACCATTTCCGAGGCGGATACCTTGCGGTTATTCACCTTGCGCAGCGATAGCCAGTTCAACACCACCATTTACAACCTGGACGACCGCTTTCGTGGAATCCACGGTAATCGGATGGTGCTTTTCATGAACGAGCACGACATCGACCGCCTAGGCCTGTCACCGGATCAGGAGGTGACTGTGGAAACTGTCGCGGGCGACGGGGTACAACGTCGAGTGACCGGACTGAAGGTAGTGCGCTATAACGTGCCGGCCGGGTGCGTCGGAGGATATTACCCGGAATGCAATCCACTATTGCCCCTTTGGCACTACGCAAAGGAAAGCAAGGTGCCCGCGGCAAAGTCGATTCCGGTGAGGATGGTCTTGTAGGCGAATGATGGCGAGCTTCCGGGTCGCTCCTTGGGAAGCGCCTCCTCAAAGGAGGCAGCCCGACGATGAGGGTTGCATGCGCCTTCTGTTTGGCGAAATATGAAACGCTTCTTTTTCTGTAACGGATCAAGCGAACGCCTATGCCTCCGTTCTGGCTGAGTATCATCGCGAAAGCTCATATATTTCTTTCGCTGATTGCGGCGGGTTGGGTGGCTGTCGATATTTTTGTAGTGGGTCTACTGCGGTGCAATAACCCGAGGGATGGGGCCAACCTCGGCCACCTTCGTGCCGCCCACTGACGACCCACCCGCTGGGCCGAGCGTGAAAAGCCAGACCTTGCCCGCCGATTCGGCGACCAGTGCCCAGGTGCCTGCGGCGGTTTGTGCTTGGCCGCATGTCGTAAAGCTTTCTATCCGCCAGAAAAGTTGTCCGGGCGGCAACTCGGCGACCTTCTTTTCGGCCAGCATTGTGATGACAAGCGGCGTCTGCGCAACCGCCGCCGATGGCAGCAAGCATGGTCCCAACGCGAGAACCAGGACGAAACCGATAAGAAATCGTGTCATGAAGGCGCCGCCTTCGTTCCCGCACCGGCGTAAGCCACTCTGGAGCCTCAATCGCCGCGCTATGTCATCGACAAACCGACGACTGTGACAGGTGACCACGCGCCAAAACGGGCTCTTTCGCGGCCGTGCGGCGGTCAACTGAGGCTAGCCAGAATCTACTCCGAATAGAAACCCGAACCCACCAGGCCTGGAACTCCGTTGATCTTTACTGCCTTCACATAGGTCCATTTATGCGACGGCTGAGTCTGCCCGGGTCTCTGGAACATATAGTCGACCCAGCCCGATCCCTTCGTTTCAGTCGTCTGAATCATTACGTCGTGAAACAGCTTGCCGTTGGTATCTTTCTGACCGCTGACGTTGGTCCCCTCACGGGCTGGGAAGGCCGGATTCAACAAGACATTTGTGTTCAGATCGTACACGAACAGATAGGTGTCCCCGTGGAACCACTCGCTGCCTTTCACTCTGAATTCGGAAAACGCGGCCTTGCCTTTACTGTCAATCAACGCCGCGGCTTTGTCGACCAGCGCTTCGGTCTGTTTTGCTGTCTCGGACGTCGGGGGAGATGACTGAGAAAGTGCAGGCGACGCGGAGCAGAACAATCCAACAAGCAGCAAGATGCTGGTAAAGAGAGCCTTCCCGTTCATAGCGCTATCTCCAGCCGCTGAATGCGGCGCTGTTCCGTACATTGGTCGCTCTTCCCGGCCTGAACTGGTGGCGCTGGGTCTGGGCAGCCTCTGCGCGTGATCGCGTGTCTATCCCCGAATCCCGGGCGTCGGCCGCTTTCAATGGCTTGTCCAGCCGTATCGCCAATGACGACCGCTGAGCGGACCCGGTGGCGCTTCGTCATAGGCTCGGCGAGGACCGCACAAGAGCCACTTGTGAACGTGAAGCATCCGCTCCGTATGCGAGAAGACTAGTGCGCAAAGCGCAGCTTGGTGAGGCTCGTTTTCCCGCATTGCATGGGGGGTAAGCATCAAGCCCTGCGAACCGTATTTCCGTTGATCGAACGGCGTTCGTGATAGCGGGTCTCGAGCGCATCTTGCATACGGTTCAAGAGGGAAATATAGGGGGCCATCTGTGTCGTCGGCATGAGCTGCGCGGCGGCGATATTTGTTTCGTCCCAAAGTCGCTCCAATTTGTCACGCGCGATTGCTAGTGGCAAATGAGATGCTAAGAGATCAGCGAAATCCTGTTCGATTTCTGCTACGGGCCGGAAGGAGGACATGTGCAGTTTGGTGATGGTTGGCGTGCCTTGATGGTAACAACATCGGTGAGGTTCATAGCTGCGTTACACAGGCGAGAGAGCGAAGAATAGTGCGAGATAAAATGGCCCCATTTTTAACGCTACGTCGCCATGAATCTCTCCGTTGCGCAGCCCCCGTAAAACTCGATTCACGCTTGCTTGAGCGGTGCCGTGAACATCTGGTCAAAGCCGCCGCGCGCCATGGGCTCAAGCTCAGACAGAACTACAACCGCGAGGCACCGCGCCTGGCCGGGCAGATTGGCCGCTACGCGCACGCCAAGCAGTACAAGCGCATGAGGAAAGCGTTGCGCACGCTGCGCTCGCGCGTGGGCCGGGTGATGCGCGATGTCCAACGGCAAGTCGACCGAGCGTCGGACTCGGGTCGCGTCGCGCTGCTGGAACTGATCGCCCGTACGAAGCGGATTCTGGCGCAGAAGCCCAAGGATAAGAACAAGCTATACGCATTGGATGCACCGGAAGTCGAGTGCCTGGCCAAATCTAAGATTCGCACACCATATGAGTTTGGTGTGAAGGTATCTATCGCGACGACTCACAAGGAGGGCCTAGTCGTTGGCGCTCGCTCAATGCCGGGCAATCCATACGACGGGCATACGCTGGCTGAGGCGTTGGAGCAGGCGGCAATCATGAGTGATGTGAGCCCGGAAGTGGCGGTTGTGGATCGGGGCTACAAGGGCGTCGCGATCGATGGCGTGAAGAACTATCACCCTGGCTTGAGGCGTGGCATCACGCGTGGACTACGGGCGATGATTCGACGGCGCAGCGCGATCGAGCCGGCTATCGGTCATATGAAGGCGGATGGCAAACTCGATCGGAACTGGCTCAAAGGTGCACTGGGCGATGCGATGCACGCGGTGCTGTGCGGCGCCGGCCACAACCTGCGGATGATTCTCAGGAGGCTGCGGTTTTTTTACGCCTTTATGCTGGCCCTGCTGCTGAACTCGGCCGTTCGCATATGACCCAGCGACTACACCACCGGCCGACAAAACCAATTGTTCAGGGTCGACCAGGTAACAAGCGAAGTGCCGTTCATCTCGGTTAGAGGCTCGACTTACCGTTGATATCTGGGGACGGCCAAGATCCGTTACACCCGAACCGTAGACTCTGGAGCCTTTGCATGATTGCCTCAAAGGGTTCTTTAAATTTGTCACACCGTGATATAATATAATTATAGATCCTTTCATCATCAGACCTGGAGTCGGACGGCCTGCTCCAGAATAGAGAAATGTCGCCGGGTGCACGCCCCATGGGGAGGTGCTGTACGCCGGATGGACGGGACCTCCCCATGCTAAAGGCCTCAATTCACGGAGGCCTTATCATGCTGGTTATTTTCCAATCCACCGCGACGCCTGACGTTGTCATGCTCAGGAACCTCGCTCAATATCTTCTAAGTCTGATGGGCAAGAAGCTCGGCGCGCGCGGCGTGATCGCGCACGAAGAAATACCCCATGCGATCGCTCGGCTCGAAGCAGCTATCTCCGAGCAGCCGCATGCAGAGGCTACCCTCGAATCGCTCCGTAGCATCCCGAATGGTCACCACCATGTCGCGGATGACGACCGTCGCGCGCTTTTGCACCGGGCGTGGCCATTGCTCGACATGATGCGTGAGGCTCACAAACAGAATGCCGACATTATCTGGGGCCTGTAGCTGTCCTTTGTTATGCCAACGAGCGAGCGGTCCGAGCGATTGGGGTTCATAGCGACGCCGGAGCAGTTGAGCACAACCTGCGCCCGCAGGTGTCCATCGGCCATGACAGGAGCGAGCCCCGCTATTCAGACACTTCAAACAGGACGCCGCATGACACACGGTTCAACAGCTCCGCGTGGTTCTCGCCCGTCCACCAGCGCGCAAAGAAGCCTCCGGGACGGTGACCAACGACGATTAGATCGACTTCCAGGGAATTCGCGAGACGTGGGATCTCGTCAACCGCACTTCCAACAACGAAATGCCCTGTTGCCGTGACACCCCACGCACGAAGCTTCTCGGTACCCTCTCGGAGTATCTCTTTAGCAGCCTCTTCGTCGATGTCAAACTTCATGGGCGACAACGCGTCGTAGCCACCTGACCACCAAGCGCAATCCATGATGGCAAGCAGATGGGTTTCAGCTTGCAACTGCTGCGCAAGTGCAGCTCCGCAACGTAACGCCCGTCGCCCCTCGGGGGTCGCATCATAGCAAAGAAGAACCCGGTTAAACGGAGCCATTATTCGCACCTTCTGAAACCGATCGATCATTACAGTTCTCGCAGCGAAATCCGTGCCGGCACCGCGTAAATTTGGTCCACGCGATTGATTCCGATCCTGTCCCACACATCGCAATTGCGGTTGACATCGGAACCGCTGTGAGCGGCTCAATAGGTAACACGGGACCTCGTGAAGCTGACGCTGCAGATATACGCAAATTACTTAAAAGTGATCCTGGCCGAATGCAAGGCGCAGATGGCCGTCTCTCGTTCGGTTCGCCACACTTCGATGCGGCGCCGCAGTTTCATTGGCTGTGCCTTGCTTGCATAGACGTAAGGCACAGCGCGTAGTTGATCGGCCGGGATAGCGTGCGACCGTCCAGAAGCACTTCATGCTCAAAGCTCAACACGGTCGCCATCGGCCGTGATGTGATCTCGATCTCTTCGTCACCACGCCGACGCAGTAAGTCCAGGAACAGAACGCTGCGTTGGAACGCATCGACCGTGTATTCCGGCCAACTTGCCAGAACGTCGCTGACACTTATCGCGGTCGGAATAGACAATTCAACGCCCTTCTCGCCTCCGGTAAGCGAAGCGCGCAAGGTGTCGGATGAGGTCGTGTGCAGCATGGCGATCTTTCCTTCGGTACGGTATTGAGCGATAAAGGGGGCGTTCTATCCAATGCTAAAAAGATCAGTGGAGTCGCGACGGCGGCTGGGGCGAGCTTCGGCCGAGCGAAACCTCGAATGACCAACGAAATACGATGAATATTACAGTTGCCGGACTACCCTGATCGCGCACCTTTGCTGATGCGGTCTTTGTGATTTCCAGCGTGAGCTGCTCCGGCATTCGACGGTGATTGCAGTGCGATATCTCTTAGAGGCATGCGGATCTGTCCTTCGAACGGCACAGTGAACGGACCGTTTGCCAACTTGACGGGTTTTGCTCGGTTAGCAAAGTCAACTGTAGAGGTAAAGCCCTGGGCTTAATTGATCTAAATCACCTCGCCGCGCATTCCACGCCCAGTCGACGAAGCCTGACACGTCCTCACTCAACGAAAATGCCGCAAGCAAGTGCTGTTTGTTCCGACAGGCAATCCAAAAGGAATGATCGACTGGTTCTCCTGCGTGGATGTTGACTTCGTACGGAAAGTCAGCGTCAGGGACGCCAATGCTCCCGGTCATTCGGAAAATCCAATGTTGCAAGCCACGTTTCCGGGCGTAAGTCGGCCGCCAATTCCGACTCCCCATTTAAGTGATCGTTAAGACACGCGTCCTATCGTGGTAGGTACAGGCACTCGATCGCGCGGCAAGCTGTAGTCTCAAAAGAGTTGCCCAACTCCCGGTGGACTCGCTGTGAATATCGGGTCCGATGAATAGTTATATATTTAGTAAACCATAATTTATGGAGATAGATCATGACTAGTCGATTTATAGCAGTGGTGGCAGTAAGTTCGCTTGTCGCCGCGACGTGCTTCTCTGCGGAAGCCAATGCCGCCCAGCCGCCTCAAGTTGCTCTCAACGACATGGGAAAACTATCAAACCAGGGCAGCAAAGCCTTCAGCGATATCGAACTTGCCAGACTGGCAATTTTTAACGGTCATCCCGTGGAAGCCAGCAGGCTTGTCAGTGAGGCTCAACGGTCTCTGAAGACCGCGCAGACCGACGACACCGCATTCCTCAAAGCCGAGTCTGATATGAAGCCTCCCCCGTCACGGGTCTATCAATCGAGCGCGCCTAAGGACACGAAGGCCGTGTCATGGTTGCCAGTTGGCGCGGATGTAACGGTTAGCGACGACTTCACGACGCCCGCGAAAACAACCGCGGTCACGTCCGCGAATGCCCACCTGAAGAAGGGACAAACCAACGCCGCCATGAAGGAGCTAAAGTTAGCCAACGTAGGCGTCTCTTATACGATGGAAGTTGTGCCGCTCAAACAGACTACGGTTGATGTGGACAAGGCAGCGGGGCTGATGAAGCTCGACAAGTTCTATCAGGCTGATCAAGTCCTCAAGCAGGTTCAGGACGGCGTGAGATATGACTGGGTCGATCTCAGTGCGGTGCCTCATTCAAGCCAGACCACGTCAAGTGCCAACGCCAACGCAGCCTCATCTGCCGTAGCGAAATAGAGTGGGATTGAACGATGCAGGCCGAGTGCCGGACAAGCAGCCGTGGCCTGAAAAACCTGTCACCGTCATCGCGAGCGACCCATACTTTTGCGCTCAATTGGAAGAAGAGCTCGGACTTTTCGAGTCCGTTGACGATCGCGCCATTTCGCTTCACGAAGGTGGTCAGAGGCCAGTGTCAGTACCTCGCTCGCACCGAGAATTCATGATTCACTCCCGGGACGGCTCGCGGGTCTCCTATATCGGCGCATGGCTTCAGCGCCGAATAGCCCCGTGGTCACTGCGCTGGTGATTCGGGGCGGCCCGCGATAGTAGCCGGCAGGGGTATGACCGCTATTGATATGTCGCTGGTCTGTGCCCTCGGCATTTTTGCAACATAGGTCGCTGTGGCTCCGTCCCAGTAGACCCAATGATTTACTGTGTGAATTTTTACCCTGTCACTAAGTGGACCGCCGGCTGGCAGGCGAACGGGGGTTTTCGATTCGATAAAGACCTGTGCAATACACCCTTTGACTGTCGTGATGGTAATCACCCCACGAGCCCAGGACGGTCGGTTTTGTGTCTGGAGCGTGTACACGTCCGGTGCGATAGCGTACAAACAAGGCGGGGTGCTTGAATCGCATTTCGGTAGCTGGGAAACAGGTGTCGCCAGATTCATCCCTAATAGCGTCGCCGCATGCGCCGACGTGACAGCAAACAATAGCAAGCTGGAGAGAACGGACTTCATGATTTCGTCCTGAAATTTGGAATCTGAATCCAAAGAATATGAGTTGGCCGTCTGTCAAACCATATGGCAATTTTCGGTCCTGTCGGCTGGTAGTAATGCGTTAGGCATTTAGGTCGTACCTGCTCCCTGTGTCGCACATGGCGCTTGCTGCCCGCTCCGCACAATCGGGTGATGGTGGCGCAGGCGACTGCGCTGCATGCCGAAATCCGAATATCCAGTGCCGGGTACACTAAATGCTAAAAGCTATCACGGCACAGGCGGTAAGTCGGCAGCATCAAACCCCTTCTATTGTTGCAAGCTCCGGTTGCAAGCTCCGAAGGCGGGCGTTCGCTTCAGCGTCGGTCAGGATCTCTTCGTCACGGCCAAACGCATACGATCTGGTTGATCTAGGTGCTGATGGAAAAACGCAATTTTCAAGACGCAATTCAATCGGCTGGGATCGGGCGTTGGCTACTGTGCTGTTTGCCAAGGTACCAGCACCATGCTGCTCGCGCGGCAGAGAGCAAGGACACCCGGAAAGCGATATCGTGAACATCGGCAACGGAAATCGTGGTCTTGAGAATCAACTGAAGCGGGAATGTCCGAGCGAGGCATTGGCCGATGCTCATCTCCGTGCCGCAACGCCCCTATTCGTGAATGTCAGGTCCGCTCCCTGCTGCATTTTTCGTTGCGCCGCTGTGCTCACACTCAGCGCTTGCGCTAGCGACACCCATCTCAGTTTTCTCAATCCGCAAGGCCCCGTGGCGTCGATACAGCATACGCACTTTCTTGAGATGGTGGCGTTGCTGGCGATCTTCGTTGCGTTGCCGATCTTTGTTCTCATCCCATGGTTCGCCTGGCGCTACCGGTATGACGCGAAATCCTCACGTTACACGCCTAAATGGGCGTTCTCTAGAATTCTGGAAGTCGCTGCGTGGAGCGGTCCCGCGGTGATCGTGGCGCTGTTGGCCGTGCTTGTCTGGCGTAGCACGCACGCGCTCGATCCGTATAAGCCTCTGGCCTCGGGCACACCGGCGCTGCGCGTGCAAGTAATTGGTTACGACTGGAAATGGCTATTCATCTATCCCGACCAGGGTGTAGCCAGCATTGGGGTGCTGCCCCTGCCCGCGGGTCAGCCCGTGGCAATGCAGCTAACGTCAGCCACGGTAATGCAGTCGCTGCAGATACCCGCTCTGGGCGGTCAGATTTACGCCATGGGCGGCATGGTCACACAGTTGCACTTGCAGGCGGACAAACCCGGGCGCTTCATGGGTGAAAACACCATGTACAACGGCGACGGCTTTCACGAGCAGCGCTTCACCGCCGTGGCGATGACGCCCGATGCGTTCGACGAATGGGTGAAACATACCCGGGCTCACGGTATGGCGCTGGATGCGAGCACGCTCAAGCTGATATCGAAACCCACGACCCGCGCGCAACTCACGGCCGCGCTGGGCCAAAGTCCAGCCAGCGATGGCGGCATCTATTTCAACCACGCGACATCCGACGTTTTCTCCAACGTCGTCAGAGCGACCATGGACGGTACCGTGGCCGATCCTCAGATCACCGGACATGCCGCAACATCGACAGCGGTGAACGTCGTTGGAAACGCGCCCCCCCCGTCTACGGAGCAAAAGCCGTGAGCCTTCCCTACGTTTTGGCGCATCCCTTGGGACGGCTGAGTCTGGAATCCCTGCCGTTCTGGCAGATGCTGCAGGACCCGAGCGAAGCCAATGTGATCAACGGCATCATCGCCACTGGAGCCGCCTCAATGGTGGTGATCGGTGCAATCGTCACCTTTGCATTGATTACTCGCTACCGGAAGTGGGGCGTGCTCTGGTCCGACTGGCTTACCAGTCCAGACCACAAGAAGATCGGCATCATGTATGTCGTGCTGGCCTTCGTGATGCTGGCGCGTGCGCTAATCGAGGCCCTGCTGATGCGTACCCAGCAGGCATTCGGCCTCGGCGGTGGCTTTCTGTCACCGGATCATTTCGCGCAGCTGTTCAGCACTCACGGCACCATCATGATCTTTTTCATGGCGATGCCGTTTCTCACCGGCATGATCAACTACGTCATGCCGCTGCAGATCGGTGCGCGCGATGTCGCCTTCCCCGTGCTCAACTCGGTCAGTCTGGGACTGACCGTCGCCGGCGCCGCGCTGGTGATGATTTCGCTTTGCATCGGCACCTTCTCGACCGGGGGCTGGTTCGGATATCCACCCTACACCGAGGCAACCTTCAGCCCCGGCGTTGGCCCGGATTATTGGATCTGGGCACTCTCGCTTGCGTCTCTCGGCTCTACCTTCACTGGCATCAATTTCGCGGTCACCATCTACAAACACCGTGCTCCCGGGATGACGTTCATGCGCATGACACTATTCACATGGACCGCGTTGTGCACCAGCATCCTGATGATTTTTGCCATGCCGCCGCTGACTGTTGCGACGGCCCAGCTTGCGCTGGATCGCTATCTCGGGTTTCACTATTTCACCAATGCGCTTGGCGGCAACATGATGCACTTCGCCAATCTGTTCTGGCTATTTGGCCATCCGGAAGTTTATATCCTGATACTGCCGGCGTTCGGCGTCTACTCCGAAGTCGTCTCGACATTCTCCGGCAAGGTGCTGTTTGGCTACCGCGCACTGGTGATGGCCACCATGGCCATTGCGATCCTGTCGTTCACCGTCTGGTTGCATCATTTTTTCACGATGGGCCAAAGCGCAAATATCAACGCGGTGTTCGGCATCGCATCGATGCTGATCGGCATTCCCACCGGCGTGAAAATCTACGACTGGATGTGGACGATGTTTCGCGGTCGGATACGCTTTACCGTGCCAATGATATATTCAATCGGCTTCATGCTGCTATTCGTGCTGGGCGGCATGAGCGGGATCCTGCTGGCTGACCCGGGCGTCGACTACCAGGTGCACAACAGCGTATTTCTGGTCGCGCATTTCCACAATGTGGCGGTGCCCGGGCTACTGTTCGGGATGATCGCTGCCTACCACTTCTGGTTTCCCAAGGCGTTTGGCTTTCGTCTGAACGAGCGCTGGGGAAAAATCTCGGCACTGTGCTGGATAGTCGGCTTCATGCTGGCGTTCTTCCCGCTCTACGGGCTGGGACTGATGGGTATGCCACGCCGCACCGTGGCCTACTCCGAGCCCGCCTACGTGCCGCTGGAAATGGTGGCCTTGCTCGGTGCCGTTCTCGTTATCGTGGCCCTCAGCGCGCTAGTCGTGCAGCTATGGGTATCGATCAGGCAGCGGGACGCGAATCGGGTGTTTGCCGGTGATCCATGGGATGGCCGTAGTCTGGAATGGTCGATCTCGGCGCCCCCGCCTGAATACAATTTCGCGATGATTCCACGCGTCACGGATCGCGATGCATTCACTGTTACCAAGGAAGACCGCAGCGCCTATCGGCGGCTCGACACGTATGAAGACATTGAGATGCCGAAGAACAGCGCCATGGGGCCGGTCATCGGGGCCATCGGCTTCTCCCTCGCCTTTGGCCTGGTCTGGCATATCTGGTGGATGGTGATCCTGTCTTTCACGGCCGCCATGGTCACCATGATCGTGCGCGGGTTTGCGCGAGACACCACGCGCATTGTCAGCGCGCAGCAAGTGCGCAAGGAACATCATCGATGGATCGATGCTGTAGCCGCGTTCACAGCCATATCCCGCGCTGACGAACGCACGCCGGCTAATGAGGGACTAGCCCAACACGAAACCGACGGGGTGGTGCCATGAGCCGCGAAGCCCCCAAGTACCCGGGCTTGAACCTGAGTTCCGCGCACGGCAAGGATCACGAAGCTGCTGAAAGCCTGATGTTTGGCTTCTGGGTGTTTCTCATGAGCGACGCCATCCTGTTCGGCATGGTGTTCGCGACCTATGTGACCTCGGTACATGCCACAGCCGGCGGCCCAGGACCCTCCCAGCTTTACGACATCAAGAGCATCTTTGTCGAGACCCTGTTGCTCCTGGCCAGCAGCTTCACTTTCGGGATGGCGTCGCTGGCGCTCAAGTACAAGCACAGCACACCGCGGCTGATCGGATGGTTAGCGGCGACCCTGATACTGGGCGTGGCCTTCCTGTGTTGCGAACTGCATGACTTCACCACCATGTTCGCCAAAGGCGGCGTACCCAGTCGCAGCGGTTTTCTGTCCGCCTTCTTTGACCTGGTGCCGTTGCACGGCCTGCACGTCACTGGCGGCTGCATCTGGCTGATCTGTCTGGTGGGCCAAATAGCCCGCTGCGGTCTCGATACCAAGACGAAGCTCGGTATCATGCGGCTCGCGCTGTTCTGGCACTTCCTGGACATTGTTTGGATCGCGATTTTCTCCGTGGTCTATCTGGCGGGGCTCACATGAGCGAACAACCAAATCTCGCCGTGGACGGCGTAGACCCAAGGCAGGAGGAACGCCGGGAGTTCCGATCCTACCTCTGGGGCGCGGGCATCGCGTTGTTGCTCACCTTGGTGCCGTTCGCGCTGGTGCACTGGGCTGATTTACCGCGCTTGCCGATGCTGATCGTTATTGGCGTGTTCGCGCTGGTGCAGATCCTCGTGCACTTCCGCTATTTCCTGCACATCAGCTTTGCCCACAAGCGCGAGGATCTGCAGCTAATCCTGTTCTCCGCGCTGCTGTTGACGATTATGGTGGCCGGCACGATCTGGATCATGGCCAGCTTGGCCCTGCGCATGGCGATGCCGGCATCTTGACACTCGGGACCGCTTTTAGCCTGCATTAGCCGCCTGTCGCAAATCCCGGGTACAAGGTCATACCGCCGTCCACAAAAAGCGTGGCCCCGGTCACGTAGTCAGCCGCGTCTGACGCAAGCCAAACTGCAGCCTGAGCGATGTCATCCGGTTCACCTATGCGCTTGTAGGGTACCAGCGTCATCAGCTCGGCATAGGCCTCAGGCGTGCTCCACGCTCCCGTATTAATCGGCGTGCGAATCGCCCCCGGGGCAATACTATTGACTCGAATGCGGTAAGGCGCAACTTCTTGTGCAAGGCTTTTCATCAGTAGCATGACGCCACCCTTGGATGCGGCGTAGTTGGCATGACCCGCCCAAGGTATCTCCTGATGCACGGAGCTCATGCACAGAATTTTCCCTGCCGCAACCGATACAGCACTATCAACACCCCGCCGTTTGAATTCCCTTACCGCTTCTCGCGTACAAAGAAACTGTCCGGTCAGATTCACTCCAATCACGGTATTCCACTGCTCCAGCGTCATTTTGTCGAACGGCGCGTCGCGCTGCAAACCCGCGTTGCTGACCACGATGTGAAGCGTACCGAAATGGTCGATCGCACGCGCAAACATTGCCTGCACTTCTTCTTCATTGCTGACATCGGCCTGAAGCGCAATCGCACGCCGTCCAAGGCTTTCTATTTCGTGAGCAACGTCTTCCGCCGCTTGCGGATCGACTACATAGTTGACAATCACGTCTGCACCGGCGCGAGCAAGTCCAAGCGCGACGGCTTTGCCGATGCCGGAATTCGCGCCGGTCACGAGCGCAGGCTGCCCAGCCAACGTGGGGTAGGACGCCAGGTGTGGCAAACGGCTTGCATCCGGACTCGCCGGGGCGGAAGGATCTTTAGATGCTTCATCGGTCATGAAATACTCCTGACTTGTTGGCGTTTGGCTCGAGAGTGGGGTGCGGGACACGCGTTACGTTAGGTGAGCACGGGAATGTTAGCTACCGCCCCGGTTAAGCGTCGGACCACACAGGTTGAGCGCTGTGTTGACGATAGCAAGGTGGGTCAACGCTTGCGGAAAATTGCCCGCAAGGTGTTTGCCCGCGACGTTGTATTCCTCGGACAACAATCCAAGGTCATTACTGACAGCAAGTACGCGTTCAAATTGCGCCCGCGCCTCGTCGGTGCGACCTTGCAGGATCAGGCAGTCGGCCATCCAGCACGAGCATGCGAGAAACGCGCCCTCGCTCGCGCCGTCCTGGCGAGCCTTGGTTCGGCGAATGAAGCCGCCTTCCGAGAGTTCCCGCTGGATCGTCGCGATTGTCGCTGCCATGCGGGGCTCATCAGCCGGGAGAAAGCCAACGAGAGGCAGCAGGAGCAGGCTTGCGTCAATTTCCTGGCCGCCATAGTGCTGCGTGAAGCTGCCCAAGCCTTCGTTCCAGCCTTCCCGGCAAACCTGTTCGTGCACCATCGATCGCAATGCTGTCACGCGTTCAAGCATGCGCTGATCCACCGTGCTTGCGTCACCGAGCGCTTCACGATGGCGAATGAAACGATCGAACGCGACCCAAGCCATCACCTTCGAATACGTGTACTGTCGCGGATCGGCGCGGGACTCCCAGACTCCGGATCCTTCGCTGTCCCACATTGCCTCGAGGTGCTCGACGATTTTTAGAGCGATCGCCGCCTCCTGTGTCGAAGCCGGCACGCCACCCCGGCGAGCGAGGTCGAGGCAATCAAGAACCTCCCCGAAGACATCAATCTGATGTTGTGTCGACGCGGCATTGCCAACACGCACCGGCTGGGAATAACGGTATCCCGGCAACGAATCGACGATCCACTCAGCAAGATGGCGAGCGCCGTCAACGCGATACATGATCCTGATTCGTTCGGGCGACCCGGCAATGGCGCGCAGTAGCCAATCTCTCCACGCCTGCGCTTCGCCATGAAACCCAGCATTAATTAGTGCACCTAGCGTAAAACTTGCATCTCGAAGCCAACAGTATCTGTAATCCCAGTTCATCTTTCCGCCCGGGGCCTCGGGCAACGACGTCGTGGGCGCCGCGATCAACCCGCCACTCGATTGATGGATCAATGCCTTGAGCGTCAGCAACGAGCGCCTCACCTCGTTCGGCCAGTCAGTCTTCGAATTGTCGAAACGAGCGATCCAGTTGCGCCAGAATCCCTGGGTCGATACTAACGCGGCTTCAGCATCGATGGCCGCTGGAGGCGGCTGGTGAGACGGCCCGTAGCTCATCACGAACGCTAACCGGCTTCCTTGCTTAACAAGAAATTCGGTTTCGGTGGCATGAGACTTAACTTCGAGTGGCATCGGTGCGCGCAGGATCACCAAATCGGGCCCGACTTTCGCGACCATACTGTTGCCTTCCGCTGTCGACCAAGGTGGCAAGGCACCATAATCGAACCGAAGGCATAGGGTCGATCGCATTTTCACGCTGCCGCGCAAGCCAACGACTATCCGCACGACCGATGAGAACGTTGTTCGCATCGGCATGAAGTCAACGACCCGGACCGCGCCTTCCTCTGTCGCAAAATCGGTCTCCACGACGAGCGTATCTTCCTGATAGCGACGGCTTTGATGGATCACTGGGGCAACGGGGGCCATTGACCAATGACCGTTTTCCTGCGTGCCAAGGAGCGCGGCGAAGCAGGCGTCATCGTCAAATCGCGGCCAGCAAAGCCAGTCGATGGAGCCATCCCGGCTCACCAACGCAGCGGTTTCGCCGTCGCCCAACAGGGCGTAATCCTCGATAGGCTTGCTCATTGCAGAATATTCCGGAGCTGAAACACCATAAGACATCTAGTCCTAAACAAACATTACTAATCGATAGGGGTGAATGTCGTCGTGATGAAATGACAGTTGGTTGTAAATACCAAAAGCTGCAGAACCCGCGGGGCCGCGATCTCCCTGACAGCGTCGCCAGGAAGCCCATCGGAAAGTCGATCAACATTCTCCGGTTCATTGCCCCCGGTGGATCGTGATCGCGTGTTTCAGACTTTGTACTTTTTAGCCAACAAGTGGACACCGCCGATCAAACCGAGGGCAGCGACTGCCCAAAAGGCAGTACGGTGCCGATCGGTGAACATCTCCCAACTGCCCCGTTTCGACTCGCTGTCAAATCGCCCATGCGCGCCGTAGTTGCCAGCCACCGGTTCGAATAGATTGGCCGGCGCGTCCGCCGCCAGAGGCTCATCGGTCAACTGACCGCTGTAGCCTGCTGAGGCCAGATACTTATCGATCAGACCCGGCGCGATGCGATTGGCGAGGATCGCTTTCACGGTTGGAAAGCCAACCCAGACCTCCCTGCGCTTATGCGTGGCGGCGAAGAATATGGCCCGGGCCGGAACTTCGGGTTCAAAAATGGGCGCTACCGGCTTCGCTTTCACGCCCGTCTTGTTCATCGCCCAATCGAATTGAGGCGTGTTCACTGCCGGCAAATCCACCATCGTCAAGTGAACGTTCAGCTTGTCATGGATAATTTCGGAGCGCAGAGCGTCCGTGAAGCCGCGAATCGCAAATTTGGCACCGCAGTAGATGGACTGCAGCGGAACTGATCGATAACCGAGTGCCGAGCCCACGTTGACGATCGTCCCGCGGTTTCGAACCCGCATGCGCGACAGCGCCGACATGGTTCCGTGCACTTGGCCGAGATAGGTCACCTTGGTGCCGCGCTCGAACTCTTGCGCAGTGAGCTTTGAGACCGGCGCAAACACAGTGGCCATGGCGACATTGACCCACACATCGATCGGTCCCAATTCCTGTTCGACTCGCGTGGCGGCAGCGTCGACTGCAGGGGCGTCCGCGACATCAGTGGGAATCGCGAGCGTACGGACCCGGTACCGCGACTCGAGCTCCGAAGCCGCGTGCGCCAGCCGGTCAGGATCCCGCGCCAGCAACGCTACGTCATATCCCTGGCGTGCAAACTCTTCGACCGTGGCGCGACCGACACCTGCGCTCGCCCCGGTCACTACCACCACTTTTGGCATTGTCTTTTCTCTCTGAACGGTCACATGAAAACGCGGGCTCGAGTGGAACCGGCAGTAGTTCATAGGGGCGGTGTATGAATAACACCATGCTGCTGAAGCGCAAAACTTGTACCGCCCCTGTGGGACGACACACTGCATTACTAAATACCAACAGGACTGTTTTTTGCCTGAATGATTTGGACATACCGGACGCAAGCGTATTCAACGCGACGCCAGCGGACCTAATCCCTAAACCATGACACGAGTGATCGGAACAGGAAAAGCATGAGCCACTACGACGTCATCGTGATAGGAAGCGGCCCGGGAGGCGCGTCCCTCGCGCATAAACTTGCCTCGACTGGCAAAACCATTCTGCTACTCGAACGCGGCGACTACTTAAAGCGCGAGCCGGCCAACTGGAATTCGAAGACCGTGTTCGTCGAGGGCATGTATCAGACCAGCGAAACCTGGTACGGCGGTGACGGCAGTAAGTTCCACCCGGGCCTTCACTACTATGTAGGCGGCAACTCCAAGGTGTACGGCGCGGCGCTCTTCAGGCTTCGTGAGCGCGACTTTGACGAGCTTCAGCACAAGGACGGCGTGTCACCTGCATGGCCGCTCAAATACGCAGACTTTGAGCCCTATTACGCCGAGGCCGAGCGCCTGTTTCATGTTCACGGGCAACGTGGCGAGGATCCGTGCGAGCCGCACGCGAGTACCCCTTTCCCGCATCCGGCTGTGTCTCATGAGCCGCGCATCCAGGCCCTTAACGACTCCTTGGTCGAAGCGGGATTGCATCCTTTTCATTTGCCACTCGGTATCCTGCTGGACGAAAAAGATGGCAAGGTGACGCCCACCAGTCGATGCATCCGATGCGACGCCTTCGACGGATTTCCGTGTCTGCTCAATGGCAAGGCAGACGCGCAGGTCATGTGCGTGGACCCCGCGCTTGCGGCCTATCCGAACCTTACATTGATGACGAATGCCTACGTGTCCCGGCTTGAAACCGACGAATCAGGCAACGCCGTGACAGGCGTGCATGTGAAACGCGCGGGGATGGAGGAGCGCTATACGGGCGATATTATCGTGGTTGCTTGCGGCGCATTGTCGTCGGCTCTTCTTCTCTTGCGCTCAGGCAATGACAAACATCCCAGGGGCCTAGCTAACGGGTCCGATCAAGTGGGCCGTAACTACATGCGGCATAACCAGTCCATTTTGATGGCACTCATGCGCGAGCCCAACGATACGATCTTCCAGAAGACCCTCGCGATCAGCGATTTCTATTTCGGCGCGGACGACTGGGGCTATCCGCTCGGCCTGATCCAGATGTGCGCGACCTCGCATGCCGATCAGATCCGAGGCGAAGCGTTACCCGCATGGCTCGAATGGCTGCCAGAAATACCCTTCGAAACGATGGCACGGCACTCAATGGACTTCTGGCTATCGACGGAAGATCTGCCTCGCGCCGAAAACCGCATCCGATACGATGGCGAACGCGTCGTGCTGGAAATCAAGGAGGGCAATATGGAAGCGCATCACCGGCTGAGAAAGAAACTCGAGGGCCTGCTTGCCGACGCAGGCGCCCACGCTGCGATGATGGACCGTAAGCTCTATCTGGGTAAGGACATACCGATTGGGGGCACCGCTCACCAGGCAGGCACCATCCGCTTCGGTGTCGACCCGGCCACCTCCGTGCTCGACGTGAACTGCAAGGCACATGAACTCGACAATCTCTACGTGACCGACGCCAGCTTCTTTCCGTCGATCGGTGCAGTCAACCCGACCCTGACAATCATTGCCAATGCGCTGCGGGTCGCGGACAAGATCGGCGAGCGCCTGGGCGTGATGCCGGTGGCCGCATGATGCTCACCGCGAGGAATTGAAGATGAATCTCTTCAACATAGTCGCTATCCCCTTGGTCGCACGCGTATGCCTGGTCGTGATGTTTCCCTTTAGCGCGATCGACAAGATCGCCCACTGGAAGGAAGCGATGCAGCAAGCGACCTCTTCTTTCCTGCCCGGCGGCGCAGTGTTACTCGTGATCGCCATCATTGTGGAGTTCGTCACGCCTGTTTGCGTCGTCATTGGCTGGCACGATCGTCTCGCGGCATTCGTCCTTGCGGGTTTCTGCACAGTCACGGCACTCCTGTATCACCCGTTCTGGAAATATCCTCAGTTCTGGTCCAAGGCGGGCGACGGTCGAAGCCACTTCTGGGACTTTCTAAAGAATTTCGGTCTGGTCGGAGGCCTGCTTCTGATTGCTATCGGCGGTACGCCGATGAGCGCGTCCGCCGTGCTCGACCATCCACTTTCGTCTGCACCGTATGGAAGTGTTTCGTCGATGGGTTCCCCCGCCTCTTCGAGCACTCAGTAAAGGGACGGAAACCACCCAACCAAGGAGCGCATTCATGTCCGACTCAGTTTCAAACGCAACTACACAATCGGCATCGAAAAAAGGGGATGCCCCTAGGGTCGGCTATTGGCATTTGTGGACCGACGATCAGGGGATCAGTCATCAAGCCCGCTGCGAACTGGACCGGTTTGAACTGAAGGGCGTGGGTAACGCTGCCCCTCAATGGAACGACAAGCAGGAACGGTCCGAGGCCACGGTGGTGGTCACGGTCCAGCCCGTCGGTTGGGTCGGTGACTGGCACGAGAACCCGGCGCCTCAGTGGATCATCCCGATATCGGGGCGGTGGTGGGTAGAGTCCATGGACGGCACGCGCATTGAAATGGGCCCGGGCGACCTCTCGCTAGGCGAGGACCAGGGAAGCATCGCCGATACGACTGGCCGCCTGGGTCATCGCTCAGGCACGATAGGGGATCAGCCTGCGGTGCTCATGACGATCCAGTTGCACGTCGACCCGGTCCACGTGCCGGGACACTTTCGCTAGCGAGCGTCACATGGGCACGCATTTCGATGTGGAAATCATTGACCCGCGCTTTAAGGCGATGGTCCTTCCGAACGCGGCGCTCGAATTACTCGACGACGGCTTTCGGTGGCTTGAAGGACCGGTCTGGTTTGCCGATCAGGATTGCCTGCTGTTCAGCGACCTGCCGAATGACCGGATCATGCGATGGACGCAAAGCGGCGGCGTCAGCGTGTTCAGGCAGCCGTCGGGCTTTGCCAACGGGCATACGCGCGACCGTCAGGGCCGGCTGATTGGATGCGCGCACCGCGAGCGATGTATTACGCGTACCGAACTCGACGGGCGTGTGCTGATACTGGCAGATCGCTTTGAAGGCAAGCGTTTAAACTCGCCCAACGATGTGATCGTCAAAAGCGATGACACGATCTGGTTCTCAGACCCACCCTATGGCATTCAGACAGACTATGAAGGAGGCAAGCAGGTGGCGGAGCGTCCCGCATGCGTATATAGGCTCGTGCCGAGCAGCGGCGAACTCAGTGTCGTTTCTGACCAGTTCGTGGGTCCCAACGGTCTGTGTTTCTCACCGGACGAGACGCGCCTTTATGTCTGTGAAAGTGGTCTGCAGTTCGATCCGAGCCCGATCCAGAACATTGCCGTGATGGATGTCGACGCAGAGGGCATCGTGTGTTCCAAGCCGAGCGTATTCCACAAGATCGATCCTGGGTTCGCCGATGGCATTCGCTGTGAT
This sequence comes from Caballeronia sp. LjRoot29, assembly GCF_964252755.1. NCBI lineage: Bacteria > Pseudomonadati > Pseudomonadota > Betaproteobacteria > Burkholderiales > Burkholderiaceae > Caballeronia > Caballeronia sp. LjRoot29. The sequence continues at coordinate 31,023 of NZ_CAXUPU020000031.1, forward strand.
GAAGATGGCAATGTATGGTCGAGCGCGGCGGATGGCGTGCACTGCATCGCGCCATCCGGTGAACTACTGGGCAAGATTCACGTGCCGTTCACTGTTTCAAACTTGACGTTTGGCGGGCGTAATCGAAGCCGCTTGTTTATCTGCGCCTCACATTCCCTGTTTGCTATCTACACCAATCAGCGGGGAGCGCAGCGTCCGTGAAGCCCGCGCCCATCACCCGGATTATCCGAATCAGCCGCAACGTCGTTGAGCTTGACCGTAGTACTGCGTTCTATCAGGACCGGCTCGGCTTCCAGGCCACTGGTCCAGCGTTCATCATGGACCGAGCGCTCGCGGACGAACTTGGGTTCGGCGCGCGTGATATCAACGTGCAACGCTTGCGGCTTGGCGAGGAGGAAGTCGAGCTTGTCGAAGCTGGGCCGAACGCACGCCCTTATCCCTCGCCAAACACCTCAGCAGATCTTGTGTTTCAACATCTGGCAGTACGTTGCATGGATATCGACACCGCGTTCAAGCGGCTTTATCGTGAAGACAGCGCCTCGGCGTGTCCGACGGCAATTTCACGCGGTTCGGATGGCGGTCCGGCGCCGATTCGTCTGCCCGACGGCAGCGGCGGCGTCACGGCATTCAAGTTTCGTGACCCGGATGGTCACCCGCTCGAATTGCTGCAGCCTGCCGGCGATGAAAATGCGCGATCAACTGTGCGCGCGGGCGTCGACCATACCGCCATATCCGTATCCAGTGCCCCGTCGAGCATCGCATTTTATGCGGACTCGCTGGGACTGACCATGAACGCTTATCAAACCAATTCTGGAAGCGAGCAGGGATTGCTGGATGCGCTCGAAAATCCGATAGTCGATGTAGTGTCTCTTCAGACAACCTCGGAGTTGTCACCTCACCTTGAATTGCTTGCGTACCGCAGACCGATTGTCCCGCAATCTCTCACCCGAGCCATTGCCACTGACATCGTCAGTGACAGAATCGTGGTTCGTTGCAGCGATTTAAGCAGGCTTGCGTCGAATCTCGGCATGCCATCGCGTCATATAAGACCGACGTCGGAAGGGCCTATCCTCCTCTTTCAAGGTCCTGACGGTCATTATCTGTTGGCTATCGAACGGCTGGAGGGACACTGTTAGTAACGGATACAGCCCACACACTCACGACCCAGAACCGCCGCCTGGACACCTTGGTCCCTCAAAGAACGCGGGTATCGGGTCCTTCCGCCTCTATCCCCAGGCACAGCCAGAATACGTCGACGCCGAGCAATCGCGACAGACGCCGGCACCCCGAACGCGTCGGAGCAGTAATACCGGCACGCCAATAAGTCACTTCTTCTACTGCAACTCCGACTCGCTTGGCGGCCTGACTTGACGAGATATTGTTTCGCTTCAGACAAAGGTCCAGTCGAGCCCCGAACGTCCGACGCCCGGCGCGATGCGCCAAGCTCTCCTCGAACAATAAATCTTCAGACCTTCTCGGCAGCTTCGATCCTTGGCGCGGTCGGCTACGTCCATTCGACTGCCCAGTGGGATTTATCGGCGATGCTGAATACGACCTCGCTCGCTGCCCTTCGAGTAATATTGTGGTACGCAGGCCTTTTGGCCATGAAAGGAGATTGACATGGGTGCGACTATTTTTACCTTTGTGTTCGGCGTGTCCATCGCTGCTTTTTTCATGTGGTCTAACCATAATGGGCAAAAGCACGATCGCGAACGTGATTGGCGTTAAGTTAGTGATTTTAGGGACGCGTAAGCCTTCCTCAGGATGAAAAGCCGCACCTAACCAGGTGCGGCTTTTTTTTCCTTTACGGCGACTCTCAGAATGGCTTACCACTGCCCGGAAGCATTGACGGCAGCTCCGACCATCTCACGCAACCATTGATGCGACGGGTCGCGATGCAGGCGCTCGTGCCACAGCATGACCATTTCATATCCGGGAACGTCGACAGGCGCCTGTACTATCCTTAGTCCAGCACCCGCCCTGGCCAGGCGTGAAGGCAGCATCGCCACCAGATCGGTACGCGAAAGCACGTCCCTGACGAAACTGAAATGAGGCACCGAGAGCATGACACGTCTCTGTATGCCCATTTGCGCTAACACTGTGTCGGTTACACCCGCGAATCCGCCTCCGTCTGGGGACACGACGACATGCTCGAGTTTGCAGAACTGCTCCAACGTGATACGTCGCTTGAGCCGCGGATGACCCGGGCGCGCAACGAGGACATAGTGCTCCTTGAACAAGGTCCTACGGCGCAGCCCTTCAGGCGACTCATCGGCCGTGTGAAACGCAAGATCCACTTCACCAAGGTCACATTGTCTAGCGATAAGCCGGGGCGCTATTTGCACAACGCTGAGTCGCGCGTTGGGCGCAAATTTACGCAACAGGGGCAACGCGGGAAGCAGCACCGTCGCCTCGCTGTAATCTGTCGCGGCAATCCTCCAGGTAAGGCTTGCGCTGGATGGATTAAACGGTTGCAGGGGGGACATGACTTCATTTAGCGCGTCCAGCGCCACGGCTAGCGGCTCCCGCAATGATTCCGCCCGCGCAGTGGGTCGCATGCCACGAGGCCCCGGCAAAAGCAAAGGATCCTCGAACATGTTCCTTAGCTTGGCCAACTGAACGCTGACTGACGGCTGGGAAAGATGGAGCCGCTCTGCCGCGCGACTGACGTTGTGCTCTGCAAGCAACACGCTGAGCGTACGCAAAAGATTCAGGTCGAGATTTTTCAGATTGTCCATGGCTATAGCAGGTATCGCAGAAAGTCATTTCCAATATACCTGATCATTGATTAGCCTGAATGCTCCACCATCAATGAGATGAAAGATGAAAGTCCTTATCGTGTACGCCCATCCTGAGCCGACATCCCTTAACGGCGCCCTACGCGACGTCGCCGTCCACGAACTGGAAGCACAAGGACACGAGGTTCGAGTATCAGATCTCTATGCCATGAACTGGAAAGCTGAGATCGATCGCGCAGACTTTCCGCTGCTTGGGCCCGACCAACGGCTTCAGGTAGCGCCTGCCTCGGCCCAGGCTTTTGCCTCTAATACGCTGACCGCGGATGTAAAGGCCGAGCAAGACAAGCTTGTCTGGGCTGATGTCCTGATCCTTCAATTTCCGCTGTGGTGGTTTTCGATGCCGGCGATCCTCAAAGGATGGGTCGATCGGGTGTACGCCTTCGGCTTTGCCTATGGTGTCGGTGAGCAAAGTGAGAGACGGTGGGGCGATCGCTATGGCGAGGGGACATTGGCGGGCAAGCGTGCAATGCTCTTGGTGACTACGGGCGGCTGGGAGGAACATTATTCAGCCCGCGGGATCAACGGCCCGATTGACGACCTGCTGTTCCCGATCAACCACGGCATCTTGTTCTACCCGGGGTACACGGTGCTACCGCCGTTCGTATCCTATCGCGTTGACCGCCTTGACGAAGCCGGCTTCCTTGCTGTGTCCAGCCGCCTGCGCGAACGGATGAAGACGATTGAAACAATCCCACCAATTCCTTATCGGCGTCAGAATTTTGGCGACTACGTGATCCCCACGATGCAGTTGCGGCCCGAATTAGAATCGCCAGGCGCTGCTGGCTTCTCTATTCATCGGAGTGAAACGGCCTAAAGCGTATTGCCTCGTAAGTCCCGATGCCACGCGTGCCGGACGAACATTACGAGTTAAGGACGGCACGCTTGCATACGCCCAATACCTCCTGGCACAGCAACGCTCGCAGGTAGAGCAGGCGAGTTAGTACTTTCGCAGACCCGGCCATGTGCCGTAATGCCGTTCAGTTAGCGTTCCGGTGAAACGCGTGAAGTTGCTCGATATCAGTTGTAAACGAGGCATGGTGGTGTTAACTTTCTTCGCCATGCCTCAAGTTGATCGGAAGGAATCGAGAGAACCAGATCGTGCGGTCGGCATGCGCCGACTGCACGATTACCTACCAGCAGCTTGGATCGACGATGCGATCCGATCGACCGATAAAGCGAGCATCAGGCGCCGGCGACTGCCCGCCGAGAAGGTGGTGTTTTTAGTTATAGCGCTGGCCTTGTATCGACAGCACTCCGCGAGCGAAGTCGTTGATGAACTTGACATCGCTCTGCCCAAAATGGATGGCGCGTTCGTTAGCAAAAGCGCGATAACGCAAGCTCGCCAACGCGTTGGCCCGGCTCCAGTGGAGTGACTTTTCAAAGAGTCGGCGAAGAACTGGATCACAGAGAGCGCCGATCAAGCGAAATTCAAAGGATTTTCGCTCTTCGCGATCGACGGCACGACCTTGCGGACCGCCGACAGTCGATGCAATCGAGCCCATTTCGGTTCTCAATTGAGTAGGAGCGGAAGGATTGGCAGCCACCCACAGGTGAGAGGGGTTACGCTGTCCTCAATCCAAACGCATCTTATTTGCGACGCTGAATTAGGACCCTACGGTATCAACGAAATGCTGACCGCGCGTCGGCTCGTTCCCCGAATTCCAAACTATTCGATTACGGTGTTTGACAAGGGGTTTATGTCAGCGCAGATTTTGTGCGGTCTTCGGGCGTCGGGCGAGCGCCGACACTTCATAATTCCGGCGAAATCGAATACACGTTGGACAAGGATCTCGGGAACGGACGACGATCAAATTGTATCGTTGACCGTTTCTCAGCAAGCACGACGCGCAAATCCAAACCTCCCGGATAGTTGGCGAGCACGAGCAATCCGGACCACCGACGCGAAAGGGCGTCGGCGGATTCTCCTCACATCGCTGACGGACTCTCGCCGATTCAAACCTTCTGAAATCGAAGCGGTGTACCGACGCCGGTGGCAGGTCGAAACAAGCTACATGGAACTAAAAAACACAATGCTCGGCGTGGCGCTGACGTTACGCGGTGAAACTGTGCAATGCGTGTATCAAGAAATCTGGGGAGCCTTGATCGCCTACAATCTAATCCGCATCGGTATGACGCGAATCGCCAGGCAATCGACGTTGGATCCGCTTAGATTGAGCTTCATCCGTTCCTATCATGCAATGCAGCTGACCTTTCTCGGAATCGCGAATGCTGACATGACCGACGACGCCCGTATGGAACTGATTCGGTTGGGGAAGCGAATAGCCCAATTGCCCCACCGATCTCGTTCTGGACGAATTTGCCCACGAACTGTTAAGGCGAGGCCGTTTCGATATCCCAGCAAGAAGCTTCGCACGAAAGCTTCTGCTGATTTGCGGTCTGGGTGGGTCAAACCAATGGCATTGAAGTGCTTGGCGTCACCGACCACAGCGCATTCTATTCCATTTATTTCTTCGATCCCAACGGGCACCGTGTCGAGCTGGCGTATCCGGACCCGGACGAGGAAGAGATGATCCGCAAGCTTGATTCGGTCAAATGGGCCATGCTCGAAGACTGGTCGAAGACCAAGCGCGCGCCGCAGCACGCTGCCTTTCTCCATGACCGGGAGTTCAAAAAGTGATTGCCTCGATGGATGAAACACACGACCCAGCGCTTACGAGCTGGGTGAGCTCAGCCAATGTCGACGAGACCGATTTTCCGATCCAGAATCTGCCGTTCGACTCGTTCCGTCGGCGCGGCGCTAATGAGCCCTATCGCATCGGCGTAGCAATCGGCTACCAAGTGCTCGATTTGCGTCTCGCGTCGGAACGCGCTGCGTGGTCGGATGGTGTCGGCGCATTGCTCGCGCCGTTGGCCGAGGGCGATCTGAATGCCTTCATGGCGTCAGGCTCGCGGGCGCGAAGGAGCGTCCGCCGAGCGCTGTCGGCGGCGCTCGCGGAAAGCAGCGCCCAGCAGGCGGCGTTGACTGACTGTCTCGTGCCGCAGGCGGACGCGGAGATGACGCTGCCGTGCCGCATCGGCGATTACACCGACTTTTACATCAGCGTCCATCACGCGACAACGATCGGACAGCAGTTCCGTCCCGGCAATCCGCTGCTGCCGAATTACAAGTGGGTGCCGATCGGATACCACGGCCGCGCCTCATCCATCCAGCCGAGCGGGAGCGCCTTTCATCGTCCGGCGGGCCAGACCAAAGCGGCGGACGCAGATGCGCCCACGCTCGGGCCGAGCAAGCGGCTGGACTATGAGCTGGAGATGGGCATCGTAATGGCGAGCCCGAACGAGCAAGGCGAGTCGGTGTCGATCGATCAAGCTGAGGATCATGTCTTCGGCTTGACGCTGTTCAACGACTGGAGCGCGCGTGACGTCCAGGTCTGGGAATATCAGCCGCTTGGGCCATTTCTGTCGAAGAACTTCGCCTCGACGCTCTCCCCGTGGGTCGTGACGATGGAGGCACTTGCGCCGTTTCGTCGGGCGTTCATCCGTTCGGCAGACGATCCGCGGCCTCTGCCGTATCTCGATTCGCTCGAGAACACGGAAGCCGGTGCAATCGACGTTCAGCTTGAAGTCTGGATTCAAACCGAGGCGATGCGGCGCGCCGGCCATGCGGGCGATTTGCTAGCGACGTCGAATCTCGCTGACGCATATTGGAGCGTCGCGCAGCTAGTGTTCCGTTCCGCTGATTCTCGTACAAAGTCTTTGTAGCTTTGCGAGGATGGCGTCAGCGGAAGCGGTCCATGTAAAAGGTTTGCAATTCTGGTTGTAGTGGGACACGAATTGATCGATACGCGTAATCAGTTGCCTGACCGAGCCGAACGAACCGCGACGTATGGCCTTGCCGGTGATCAACGCGAAGAAGCGTTCCACCTGGTTGAGCCACGAACTATAGGTGGGGATGAAATGCATGTGCCACCGAGGCCGCGCGGCCAGCCATGCCTTGACCTTGGGATGCTTGTGGGCACTGTAGTTGTCCACGATGCAGTGCACATCGAGACCTTCGGGACCGCCTTGTCAATCTCGCGCAGGAAGGACAAAAACTCTTGGTGCCGGTGACGCGGCTTGCAGGTGGCGAGCACCGCGCCGTTGAGCACGTTCAGGGCCGCAAACAAAGTGGTGGTGCCGTGACGCACATAGTCATGCGTGACGCCCTCAACGTAACCGAAGCCCATCGGCAGCATGGGTTGCGTACGCTCAAGCGCCTGGCATTGGCTTTTCTCGTCTACGCACAGCACCAGCGCGTTCTCTGGAGGGCTCAGGTACAGGCCGACCACGTCGCGCAGTTTCTCGATGAAGAACGGGTCGGTCGACAGTTTGAAGCTTTCGCTGCGGTGCGGCTGGAGGCCCAGCAGCTTGAAGTATCGATGGACGGTGGTCGCAGAGATTGTCGTCTCCGCAGCAATTGCGCGTATGCTCCAATGCGTGGAACCGTCGGCAGGCTTGGTTGCAACGTCTTGTAAATCAACTCGGCCACCCGCTCGTCATCGATCGTGCGAGGCTTGCCGGGCCGCACTTCGTCGTACAGACCATTGATGCGCTGTCCAAGAAACCGGGAACGCCATTTACCCACCGTGGCACGCGTGAGTTGCAGGCGCCTGGCAATCTCGCTATTCGGTTCGCCAGCGGCCGCAGCCAGAACAATGCGTGCCCGTGTAACCAGCGCAGCCGGAATCGACCGCGAACGCGCCATCGAAGCAAGTTGCAATTGTTCGGTTTCGCTCAACGTCAACTCCACCTTCGGTCGTCCCATTGGCATGCTGGCATCTCCAGTTCGGTTGATACCAACATCCTACGCAAACATAGTTCAGTTAACAACGGAACAGCACACTAGTCGCTCATCACACAGTTAACGGCTGCAATCTCAATCCTGGCGACTTGCTGGGAACAGGAACGCTCTCGGGGCCGAAACCAGAACAGGCGGCATCGTTGATGGAGTTGACGTCAAACGGCAAACGGCCCATCAAGCTCTCCAACGGAGAAGAGCGCGGTTTTTTGCATGATGATGACAGCATCATCCTGCGGGGCAATTGTCAGCGCGCGGGACAACGCCGCATCGGATTCGGGGAGTGCCGCGGTACGGTCCTGCCAGCCCGCGGCACTCGCGCGGTCTGATATGGACAGCGCTTTGATGAGACGGAAGGAGCCTCGATGTGCGAAATTCGTAATGTTGGCAGACCTGCGCGCAGCGTTCGGAGCCGTAGTTGACGACGCAGAAACCCGCAGGAAAGCGCGTGCGCCAACCTTGTACGCGCGAGAGAACGGGCCCACGGTTAACACGCCCTCAATGGAATGGACGGCCGACGTTGGTATTTTAAACGGCATTTTTGCTCTGGCTGCGACGGAGCTCCATCGAGACTGTGAGATGCAGTCATCGAAGCGCGATTTGACCAAGTGTCAGGCGACACACTCGCCTCCGACATGGCTTCTGGTTGGACGCCCCGCTCTGGAGGCGTAGTGATGATCCTTTCGGCTCTCGTTCAGTAGGTCGCTTCCGGCAGAGTGCGACCCAATTCAGTTGGTCAAATTTCTACAAACCGGCCATTCGTTCGTCGTAGCGTGCAGGAAGCTACTGTCCCCGCGAGGACGAACCGAAGCGCCAAATGGCAATTCCAATCCAGTTTTAATCCCTACCCCAATCGGAGATCCCACAACACATCGAGTACGTGTTGCGTGGAACGTTCTACGTACCCCGCACGATGTGCAACGCCAAGACGACGCCACAACGCAGGGCGCAGCGGACGCATGACAATGCGCAGGTCGGGCAATGGCGTAGAGGCCTCATGGGGCAACAGCGCTGCGCCATAACCTGCCGCGACCAGGCTCTTGATTGCGTCGTTGTAGTTGAGCTGAATGCGCGGCACAGGCTGGTAACCGCCGGTCGCGAACCACTCCGCAGTCAGGCGCGAGAGACGCGTGGTGGCGTCGTTAAGAATGAGCGGCTGAGCCGAGAGCCACTCAGGCGTGATGCGAGCCGGACATCGCCAATCTGCCGGCACGAAGGCCATGACGGGGTCGCGACGCCAGGGCTTTATCGTGAGTCCAGCCACCGGGGGCTGAGGCAGAGCGACCAGCCCAACATCCAGCGTTCCATCGGCCAGTCGGGTCAGCGTTTCATGCGAAGTGAGTACCGCAACCTGAATGTCGATAGCGGGATGGTGAAGGCGCAGCACCTCGAGCGCTTGCGGCAGCAGGTGTGCGATCGCGCCCGTCGACGCGCCGAGCCGCACGCGCCCTTCAAGCCCCTGCACCTCACGGTGAACATCGTCCAACGCCTGCTCCGCGTCAGCCAGCAGTCGCCGCGCGCGCTCGACCAACATCTCGCCTATCGCCGACGGTCGAACATGTCCGCGCTTACGTGACAGGAGCGGAGCCCCAATGCGCTCTTCCAGTTCAGCGATGTGCAGACTGACCGTGGGGGGCGCCAGGTGCAGCGCACGCGCCGCGTCGGCGAATGAGCCACGGTCGGCAATCGCGACCAAGGTGCGCAAGCGGTCCAGGCTGATCTCTCGCATGCCGGCGTCCAGATTCAGAAAAGCTGAATGTTAGGGTTATGAAATTCGACTTTTACTATTTTAGCGGTACGCGGAAGATAGGGGCTTGCTGTACTTGTTATGACCCAGTCACCGGAGTATTCCGCGCATGAGCTCTCCTCTTGTATTCATCGACGGCGACCAAGGCACCACCGGGTTGCAAATTCACGAACGGCTTCGCGACCGAACCGATCTGAAACTGGCTACGCTTCCCGCCGCGGAACGCAAGGATCCGAAGCGTCGCTCCGAAGCTATCAACGCCTGCGACATCGCCATCCTTTGCCTGCCCGATGCCGCCGCGCGAGAGGCGGTGGATGCCATTATTAACCCTGCTGTCAGAGTAATCGATGCAAGTTCCGCTCACCGCACACTGCCGGACTGGACGTACGGCTTTCCAGAAATGTCTCCGGGACAGGCTGAGCGCATTGCGAACGCACGTCGGGTCACCAATCCAGGTTGCTATCCGACCGGTGCAATTGGCTTGCTGCGTCCCCTGCTGCACGCCGGACTCATACCAGGCAACTACCCGGTCAGCATTTACGCGGTGTCCGGCTACTCCGGACGCGGGCGTGCAGGCGTCGAAGAACACGAGGGGCCGGGAGCTGTCGACGCACCGTCGTACCAGTTATATGGTCTGGAACTCGCGCACAAGCACACCCCGGAGATCCAGCAGCACGCCGGACTCGCGCAGCGTCCGCTCTTCGTCCCTGCGTATGGTGCGTTCCGCCAGGGCATCGTGCTGACGGTGCCCTTGGAGTTGCGGCTGCTGGCACCCTCCTTGGACGGTGCCACGTTACACGCATGCCTCGCACGCCACTATGCTGAAGCGGCCCGCGTCCACGTCTTGCCGCTGCATGAATCGCGCGTTTTAAAGCATTTGGATCCACAAGTACTGAACGGTACGGACGATATGCGCTTAAGCGTATTTGCTAACAGGGAACACAGGCAGGTCTTGCTATCCGCGGTTTTCGATAATCTCGGCAAGGGCGCGGCCGGCGCTGCGGTGCAGAACCTGAACCTGATGCTCACGCATTAGAGTGGCCGATGGATTTAGATAGCGTTTGGCCGCACCCGGTCCGACTTTGAGTCGGCGAAACGAGATCGGGGCACCGGAACTGCGTTGGGCAGAGGTCGACTCACGGCCCTTCGCAATGCTCCGAAGCCGGACGTACGAACCGACCTTGACTGGCTTCGAGACAACGCCCTGAGGTGCGAACTTGCCGGTCAGCTCTCGGGGTCGTACCCGAACTCGCGGAGCTCCTGCGAGCAGCCGCAGGCTTTGGCGATTTCCGCGGCCCATTGGACGGCGGCGTCGCGCGACGGGAGTTCCAGGACACAGAAGCCGCCGTCGAACTCCTTGGTCTGCGGGTAGGTACCGTTCGTGACGGTGCCGTCAGCGGCAACCATCAGCGGCGCGACGTCCTCGTTGATACCACCGCCGAACACATAGACGCCGGCATCCTTTGCCTCGCGTATGACTGCGTGTGCCGCTTCGCCGACCGCAGCTATGTCTTCCTCGCGAATGTCCATCGCCGATCCGGGGAAGGAAATAAGGTACTTCGTCATCGTCGGTCCTCCGGGTGTGAGTTCGCTCGCACGTCGGACATCTTGCGCCGGAATGCGAGCGGATGATTCGGTACGTCTTTACGGCCAGTTCTCGTTGGTGCTTCTGTTGTCAAAGTAGTCCCCCTAATCGATATGGCGGCGGCTAATCTGGCGACTTCTGCTTGGAGCATCTAGACGGTAAGCCGTACCCGTTTGCGGGTCGCCGGATTGTCCTCGAAGTAAGTCTCCTTGTCGATCGTCTCTTGCTTGCCGAACCCGGTCCGATGCCTAATCGAAAATCAATCCGCCGCAGGCTACCGGGCCATCCGGCTCACATCTACCCAAAAGGCATTCCATCATCGTCGACCACGTGATACCTCGCACTCGCTATGTGCCCCCGAGTATCGATTGACAGCGTTTATACCAGCTGGCCGCCCGTGCGGGATTGGGTAGCTTGTCGCCCGCAGCGGCGGCATTCCAATGGTTATCCCAGTACAGCCCAAGCGTCCGAGCCGCGTCGAGATTACCGTATTTAAAAGCAGTCTCGTATTGCACCTTGGCTTGCTCCGGATCGGCCTCCATACCACGACCGAGACGCGCGCTATCGCCCAAAGCGGCCGCAGCAAGACCTTTCAATGCATCCTGTGCGTTGTCGTCCTTCAAGACATCGGCCAATATGCGATTTGCTGATTCTGGATCTGCATCGCCCCCAGTACCCGCGAATAATGAAAGCGCGTATGCGACGCGCAGCGTCGGATGCTTGTTGACACCCACTTGCTCAAATAGTTTGCGTCCGAGATAGGGTGCGCCGGGAATGCTCGACAACAGTAGCGCGTTGGCGGTAGTCGCGATCGCCTCAAATGACGCAAATCCCGATTTATGGGCCGACATGACATGCCGATAGAATTTTTCGATGTCCAACGCTGCATCGTGTCTTTTCAAGGCTTGCCATTCGAGGGGCAACTGATTGAACCAACTTGCTTCCGACATTTTCCTCGCCTCCTTTAAATACGGATGCGGCAACCATCATTAATTATTCCAACACCGGTAGCATGCGTCGGAAGATGATGTTCGTTGAAGAGGCCAGTGCGGCGCCTGAACCTGTCCGAAGCGGATCGTCACAGGTTCTGCTTAAATCCGTTCGAACGCCACTGCAAGGTTGCTCCGGCCTATGCAAACGCACTTCGCGCTATTCGCAAGTGACGCCACCGTTTTGCGAGCATCCTCATTTGTTACCGCAGCGTAGTTGCCATAGGTAGCCTGCCGCTAACTCTGACCCACGGCAGGCCACGTCAAGCCAATCTATGTTTTGTTGCAACTGCGGCAGCTCTTACAGTGCAGCATCCTTCAGTTTCTTCAGAGGCCGCACCTTGAGACGTACAGATGCCGGTTTTGCTGCGAACCACTTGTCTTCGCCCGAAAACGGATCTTTGCCAAAACGCTTCTTCTTCGCCGGTACATCTTGAGCCACGACCTTCAGCAAACCAGGAAGCGTAAATTCTTTCGCACCCTTCTTGTGAACGGAGGCGAGGACTGTCTCTTCCAAAGCTGCCATCAGCGCTTTCGCAGCTTTCGGTTCGACCCCGGCGCGCTCAGCCAAATGCAAGCTCAGCGATGCCTTCGTGAACGAATCCTTGATCGGCTTCAATGACGTAGCGTTTGCAGTTTTCGTTGCCGGCGATACGGCCTTCTTCGCACTTACGGTTGCTTTTTTCGCAACGGGTGTAGGAGCCTTCTTAGCAGACACAGTAGCCTTTTTTGCAGCAGGCGTTTTCTTCGTAGCAGTTGCCATGAGTTCCTCTAAATCGTTTAGGTTGCCCAAGACGCTTGCCTTTGCGAGGTCAATAACCGTTGTCTTTCGCAAAGGTAAAAATGCTCGGGTATGCGCAGAGTAACAACCTCAAGTAGAAGGCGCAACGTTTGAGACCCTAATTTAGGATGGTTTTCTAATTCTCGAGGTGATCTTCTCGTTGTCGATACTTCTAAAACAACACAGGGTGAAGTCACATCTCGCGGAACCGTTATGAGCTGCGAGTACACGACTACGGTCTCATTGACGAGCGTCGTCTCTTCCTCGACTTGTGATGGTGCCCTCCCCCTCCGGGAAAATTATTGCGATTAGTTACGGGACGTGAGCAACTTGTTAAGAAAACGGGCCGGATTTTCAGCAGCGATCTACAACGACTTTGCTTGACTACTTTCCTAGTGCGCTGCTAACTGGCATATTGCGAGGATGTCTAACAAAAGGAGCCCACATGCGTACACTTGAACAAATCCAGGAGAAAATCGCAATACTGCAGAGTCAGGCTGAAAAACTCATCGCGCAGAAGTCACAGATTGCGCTCGACAGCATCCGCGCACTGATGCTGGAACACGGGCTCACCACTGAAGATATCGAGGCAAAAGCCAAAGAAAAGCGCGAGGTAGCTGCATCCAAACGTGCAATCGTGAAAACAGCCAGCGCTTCTCCGACGAAAGATCTGCGCAAGGGACCGTTCCCCGTTAAGTACTTTGATCCCAAAACAGGGAAGTCATGGACCGGACGCGGTCGTGCACCGGCATGGCTCGCAACGACGAGAAGTAAAAACAAGTTTCTGGTCGATGGCGCGGCCACCCCGATCGAAACAGCAGGTAGCGCAGACTTCGCCACCACACCTGAAAGCTCGGCCAAGAAACCGTCCAGCGCGGCCGTGAAAAATTCAGCGGTGAAGAAGGCGGCGGCAAAGAGTACGTTGCCCGCTAAGTATCTGGATCCGAAGACCGGAAAGTCGTGGAGCGGCCGAGGCCCTGCGCCTGCATGGCTCGCCAATGCGCGAAACAAAAATCGTTTCCTAGTCGAAGGTGCAGAGCCGTCGAATTTCGGTGCGCCCGCGAAGAAGACACGCAAAGTTGCTAAGACTGCCAAAGCACCGAAGTCTTCGGATGTGACCGTCGCGACGAAGAAAGCGGCGAAGAAAACCGCTGCAGCCAAGAAAGATCAATCTACTGGCTCACAGCCGCCGAAATATCTGGACCCCGTCTCTGGCAAGACGTGGAGCGGACGCGGCCCGGCACCCGCGTGGCTTGCGGCCGTGGAGGACCGCAATGTCTATCTCGTGAATCAGGACGCTGCATAAGCCAGCGCGCACTGGTGCACAGTCTCGGAATGCGCTCTCGCTAACGAGCGCATACACGCGAGCTAACGCCGCTGCGTCAGGAGACGTGTATTTAGCTCCCAACCGTTCCTGGCATTTAAGGAGATCGCAATGCCAACCCTCGAACAGATCCAGGAGAGATGAAGAAATTGCAGGTACAAGCGAATGCGTTGATTACAAAAATGACTCAAGCGGCGGTCGACCAAATTCGAAAAATTTTGCCGTTGTCGAAACCCCTGTCGGCTCAACGACCTGAAAGTGATTGCCCGGTTTGACCAAGTACTGCTCGCCAGCTTGGGCGAACCAAGACACAACGTCTTGTTGCAAAACCTTCATGCAGAGCCGTGTCTAGCCCTCGCTGACGCCGCGCTTTTGGGCCCCGTTCGGCTGCCCTTCAGGTCGCTCATCTCCGGCTCGATTGCGTGACCCGTGACGACCGGCGTCGCTCAGTCCAGTCAATCCCGAACTGAAGGTGTCGATGGCATAATTGGCTTCTACCTGAACAGCCGCACGCTCCGTATTTCAAGCATGCAACTCGATATTTTTGCAGACAGCCGTGATGTGATGCTGCGCAACGATGTCCTGAGCGCGCTGCAACGCTACGATGCGCGTGAGACACAGCAGGCCCTTCGGCGGCTGAGTGAAGAGTATCCCGATGACGACAGCATTCCCCTACTGACCATTCTGGCCGGCGCACTTGACCTGCGCTCAACCGTTGCGTTCTCCAAGCATCAGGTCGCGGCTGAAACACGCTGTGCTCTTGTTGAAAAAATCACCCCGGCCGCCCGGCGCATGTGGGGCGAGCTTGCGAGCACCCGATGGCTTCTACCCCTATGGAAGGAACTGGCGCAGCGCGCGAGTTCGCTACCCTACCGAGCCGATTCGCTCGACACCCATGCGGCAGCCCTGTGGCTGCAGGCAGGCGGTTGGTCGGATGCGCGCGATGCGGTCCATACTATCGAATCGTGGCGTCGCATTCCCGCTCCGCTCGCATGGATGGCCGAAGCCTCCTACCGGCTCGACGCACTCGAGGACACATGGCCCCTTTTGGCAGAACTCGCATGGCTCGCGCCAGATCGCTGTGCCGGGCTCGTCGAACGGATGGGTGACAAGTCGTTGGACTCGTTGCTCAAGAAGTTCTACGCGAGCTTTGAAGGGGCCGGCGATAGCACGGATATCGCCTGGTTTCCTGCCTGGGTTTTGATCGAGAAACCCGCTCTTGCGCGCCTCCTGATCGCGGCGCAGCCCTCCACGCAGACCAGCCCGGAACGCGCCATGCGGCTGCTGCTTGAATTGCTCAGCCTTGAGCGACAAGGCCGGCACAACGACGTTTTGGATTACCGCAAAAAGCTTCAGGGCTTGCACGCCTCACTCTACTTGTCCTACATGAGCACTCGCTGATTGAAAACTCCCCCGATCGGAAGTAGCCCCCACAACTTCGACGTCAGGCTTTCGGTTGGCGCTCTGCGTTGCCGATTCAACGTCTGAAGGAAGCAGTAACAGAGATTAAGCGCGCGGCCCGCACCGACCCTCTTCTTGCGGCCGAGGGCGCTGTTTTGCTTACCGAAAAGCTCTCGCCCGCGCTGGAGCAGGTCGACAGCTCCTCGGGTGCGCTGGGAAGCGCGGTGAATCGCGCCATCGACGTGCTCGTCCCGATCATTGCCGCGCCAGACGACACAGAATCCGTGCGCGAAGCATGGCTTGAGCGGCTATTCGATGCGCTGCAAGAAGATCGGATGCCGTACATCGAACACTTAGACGACTTTTGGGGCCAGTTATGCGTGACGCCATCGATCGCCTCGGCTTGGGCGGAGCGGCTTTTAGGGACGACTACACGTGTGTTAGGCCCTGACGGCCACGGCGAGTTCTTCACCGGCACGACTGCTTGCCTGAGCGCGCTCTACGGCGCTCAACGCTACGACGAATTGATCCGACTGGTGGATAGCGCGCTTCAACTGGTGGCATTACCGCAGTTGGGGAGTCGATGCGTTGATGGCGCAGAGTCGGCCAGCCGAAGCACTACGCTAGGCACAGGCTTCAAAGAATCCAATGCCCCGCTTGCGCGGCCGCGACAGCCGCTGAGGCGATCCTCTTGCAGTGCGGAATGATTGATGAGGCTCATTCGTGGCCACAACCAGCTGGTTCGATCCTGCGATGAAACCAGCTCCGAGCGCGGATGATACGATAAAGCGCAAATGCTACGTCTCTACCGAGGGGTTAGGTAAGCATGAAATGCACTTCCAGAGCGAAGTTACCAGCATCGTTGCAGGTTGGTACGTCGCGGTGGATTGATGGCGAGGTCCAGCGCTACCTGCTTACAGGCGAATATGACGCCTTTTTCAACGGGTGGCCTGGCTCGGATTTTGTTGACACCGCCACACAGGCTACCCAGCAGCTGCGCAGGGCTCTCTTGTCGGAAACTATGCGCCGTTCAGCCGGCGTTCAGTTTTCGCCCTGTGTTCCAAATGACCTGTATGCATGGAGCAGCAACAGATTGCGGCCGATCGTGTATGGACTGTTCGATGCAAACGAGCGCGCAGCCGTCCTACACCTGCTGGCAAATAGCATTGTGTTCCTCACGCCTACAACCACACTGAAGGCCCTTCAGACTGAGCGCTGGCTATCTACAGCGTGGCATGTGGCGAACATATACTTGGAGAGCCTGGAGCTACCAACGCTCTCTTTGCAGGGGTGCAACGTCGTCGGTTTGAGCCAGGAGACGACCTGCTACGTTTCGATGGCGTACTTCCGGGAGACCGACCCTTTCGCTGACTTCGTCGTTCACGAGGCAGCGCATGTTTTTCATAATTGCAGAAGGTCCGCTGCCGGTTTAGGCCACCGGCCTCGCAGCGAGTATCTTCTCGATATCGACTTTCGCGTGCGTGAGACCTTTGCATGGGCATGCGAAGCCTGGAGCCGAATAAGTTCGACAGCACCTAGTCGTAGCGATCGAGAAGCCCTGCTTAAACAGCACGCGGAGCATGGACTTCCAAGCGACGACAGGGTCGATCACAGCGAATATCTTGATATTCTCGCCGAGGCTGTTAGAGCGCGAAACGGTTGGCAGAAAATTCTGTCGCGCTGTACCGTAAAACGGCGACCGATCATGGTAAGTCTGGGCGGCTAATTGTTCACCCCGCGACCGCCATGTTTGCGAAACGAGCGCCGTGATGTTCGCAAAATTGCTTAGGAGCACATCAGATGGGCGCAACACCCGACGTTTATACGATCGCATATGTCGCGAAGATGTTGGGCGAACCGCAGGCATTGCTGGAAGAATTGGCGCTTATGAATCTGGAGCCGGAGGATGGTTGCCTAGGTTTGATTGACCACATGGACGCTCAAGGTGACGGACTGGTTGCAGTGACCGCATTCACGACCGCTGGCATCGAAGCTTTGAAGGAGTTGGTCGCCGATATACAGCGGAATTAAAGAGAATTCAGTTCAGTCGCCCTAAATCGTTACCCGTCAAGAGATGGGCAGTAAGCGTCACTCGCGCGCCCGGCTTGAAATGTCCGTCGCATCGCGCAGCTTCGGTTTCTGTGTCTCCCTCGCTTCTCCAGCAGGCAGAAAAAACAGGTTTAGGCTTAACCGTTCGAGCGCATGGGAGGTAGGGGACCGCCTCCGCAGTTAAGGTAGATCGGCGGTCCTTTCAGTTTTTTTCGGCGATCAGAAATCGACAATCGAATGCTCTTGCCGATCCGCTGCCGACTTTCGACCTCATCAATTGCGCGCCGCAAAACAGACACCGGCCGCGTCGCGTGTGGGGCTGTCGTCGACCGCTTCATCGCTCCTATGCAGCATGCCAACGGCTGCTTGGCACAGAACAGGAGTCTTTCGCGAGCGCAAGTTTATGGTTCTGCAATCGCCACGAGACGCCCATTCAACGACGCCTCCTGGGGCTCAGCGCGCTCGGAACCTCATGCATTGTGAAAATGCCCGCGGTCGCAATGGCCACCCGCCTGCGGGCAGCTTGCTCATCGTCGCCGAAGCGGTCGACGCCCCACGATAAGGTCGTGACCAGTTCGAAGAGATCTTCTGCCGTCACAGTTTTCACCGCCATGCCTGCGGATTTGGCTTCATCGAGAAGCACGCGGGTCTTCTCTATCAGCCGCGTGCTCGCCGGGTTCATCGACGATTCCGGATCGCTTCGTGCGCTGGCTACGCAATAGGGCAAGTCATGCCAGATGCGCAGTTGCCAAGTCAATCGTAGCAGCCACTCCGCAAGCGCCTCGCGTGGACCTAGCGAACCCGAGAGCGCTTCGGCCTCGGCGAGCGCGGCCTCAATATTGGCTTCCATGACTGCAGCGAGCAAGTCGTCTCGAGTCGGGAAATTCCGATAAAGCGTAGCGTTGCCGACGCCAGCACGGACGGCGATGCCGTCGAGGGACGCCAGCACGCCTTCTTCCTCGAACGTCTCGCGGGCCGCGACGAGGATCGCGTCGCGATTGCGTTGCGCGTCGGCGCGCAACGCGCGAGGTGCTCTTTCCGGGGAACTGCGAGCAGCAGACATGGCATCTCTCTTTGACAAAGTGGGGAATGCCCCCGTATATTGTTCGTTCTGGGGAGAATCCCCGTTTCGACAGGAGAATACATGAAGCAGTCACTCGACGGTAGGACGGTATTCATCACAGGAGCCAACGGCGGGCTGGGAGAGCAGTTCGTGGAGCAGGCGCTCCAGCGAGGCGTAGGCCAAATTAAATGTGTCACCGACGGAGCCTCGAAATATCGGGCCGATGCGCCGTTGAAGTGACATTATCGCTTACAGTCCGAACGAAATAAAAGCGTCAATTCGCATAAGTCCGTATTAAATTCGTCACCTCGCCTCCTACACTTCGAATCCCGTCCGTAAGGCCCTGACTTATGGAAAATTCTCTGTATATTCCGGAGCCGGTCGCGCTCGCCCGTCCACGCGGCGCCCACCGGTTCGAGGCATTCAGCCCGAAGCTTGCGCGCCGCGTCATGTTTTACCGGCGTCCGCTGCTCGACCAATGGCTGCTCCTTGAGACGAATCCCAAAGTGATCGCGTTCTGCGAACGCCCAGGCTATGTGATGATCAACGGATCCCGTCGTCTCGCTGACTTCTGGGTCCATTACGTCGATCTGCGAGAATTAGTTATCCTCATAGAATCTGAAATTGATGGATCGGTTACAGCATTCCCCTGCGACGATGAGGAAAACGAGTTACTGATCCGGTTTGTCGCGCCGGCTGAACTAGCCGCTGCGCGTGTATGGCTTGACAACTGGCAGCGGATGCTCCCCTACCTTGTCACCAATCGCGGTCTCATTCCGTCAACGCTGTCCGGAACGATCGCCCGTTTCCTGAAGCAATCTCAACGATTGCTCGATATCGAGCGGGAATTCTCGTCCACCGATCCTGTTCTGGTTCGCGCTGCCTTGTTTGGTCTGCTTCATGACGGCCGGGTCAGCTCACACGAGCTTCAAACGCAACCCCTGTCCCTGCTCACCCCATTCGTGGCTACGGAGGCAACCTTATGAATCGCCGCAAACCAGATCTGCAGGCGATCGACGTTAGCGCCTGGCCCACTGTCGCCTATACCGAGTTTGACCAGGCGACGCGGAACATGTTCGAGAAGCGCCAACAGGCCATATTGCGCTACGTCGCCGGGGAAGCGATCAGGGAAATTGAGAAGTCCGCCGGTATCAATCGCCGTCAACTGTACCGCTGGCTCGAACGCGCGCAGCAACAGCATCCTGACGGGCGCCCTTTCGGCTTTCGGGGACTTATCCGCTACATGCGCATCGCAGACTATGAGCGAGTGCGCGACGTACAGGTGCACGGCGAACGCGGCAGTCGAGGCGCCGCTGGCGCTCTGGCGCAACTCTTTGAACGCTATCCGGCGCTTGCAGGATGGCTGCTTCTTCAGGTCAAACGTCGCAGGGTACTGCTTGAGCAGATACATACCGACGGTCACTTACGAACTCGCCTGCGCGGTCTGCAATCGCTACACGATGACTTCCTGCACCAATGTCGGTCGGTAGGGTTGACGGCAGGTGACTATCCGTTCAACACAGCCGACCGTGCACTTCGTTCGCTGTCACGACGCTTAAAGGATGAGATGTTGCGCACGTTCGGGACGGCGGCCCGCTCGGCCGGAGCGCCGCACCTCAAGGGCTTGCCTCGCCTCGACGCAGCAGGTACGCCCGCGGCGACGCGTCCGTATCAGGTCGTCGAATTCGACGGCCACCGGCTCGACATCCGGCTCAAGGTTGTCGTACGCGATCCACTCGGCTTTGCACACGAATTCGAGATGGAGAGGGTTTGGCTCCTTGCAATCATAGACGTGTGTACGCGCGCCGTGCTCGGTTATCACATCGCGTTAGCCAGAGAATACAGCCGCTACGACGTCATCAAGACAATCGAGAATGCGCTCGAACCTCATCACGCGCGGGCGTTCACGATAGCTGGCCTCGCCCGTGGAACGCAGGACGGCTTTCCGTCGGAGCGCCTGCCTGAACTGGCGTATGCAACCTGGGAATGGATGAAGCTCGACAACGCGAAGGCAAATCTCGCGAATGAGACCTTGACGGCGCTATGCGAGTTCGTTGGCTGCGTGGCTGACGCCGGACCGAAATACAGTCCCGACGAACGGCCTTATATCGAGAGGTTCTTCGGCACGATCGCCAGTCGCCTCTCATCTCGGTTACCCGGCTACACCGGTTCTCATCCACGAGACCTGCGTCGGGCACTCGCTGATCCTAAAGGCGACCTGCGCCTCTACGTCTCCCTTGACGAATTGGGTGAACTGGTTGAGTGCGCCATCTCAAGTTACAACGGTACACCCCACACCGGCCTCAACAACGCGACGCCGCTGGAAGCCATGGAGTACTTCGTGCGCAGCAGGCAAACGCTGCTGGCGTGGCTCGCTGAACAGCGTCGCCGAACGCTCTGTCTGATGCAATCGGCAAGGCAGTGCCGCGTTCGGGCCTATATCGGGCAGGGTGTGCGTCCGCACATCAACCTTTACCGCGTCCGTTACACAAACCGTGTGCTTGCTGCCAGTACGCATCTGATCGGCCAGCGTCTGCTGATCTATATGAACGCGGACGATCTTCGCTCCGTACGGGCCTTTCTCGCGGATGGCACGGAGTTGGGCGTACTTGACGCTCAGGGCGCGTGGCAGTTGGTGCCGCACAACCTCAAGCTACGTCAGGAGATCTGCAAACAGTCAGGCAAGCGCCAGCGATTCTCTGACGTCGGCATGAATCCGATCGAAGCCTACGTTCAGGAGAAGTTCACACAGGCGAAGAAGACGCGCAAGGCGGCGACCGATCTTGCCCGTACAAAGCAGTCGCTGGCGTCGGCATCGACCGTACGCACGCCGCTCGGGCCGAGCCGTCCCGCCGAGAGCGAAACTGCAGTTACAGCGCGCACGCAATCATCGACGCAATCGCAAACCGACGGGCTCGCCTCACTTCCACCACCCACGCCGGTGCGTCCACGAAAGCTCTCGATTGGTACTGGCCAAGTCTTT
This sequence comes from Caballeronia sp. LjRoot29, assembly GCF_964252755.1. NCBI lineage: Bacteria > Pseudomonadati > Pseudomonadota > Betaproteobacteria > Burkholderiales > Burkholderiaceae > Caballeronia > Caballeronia sp. LjRoot29. The sequence goes on from NZ_CAXUPU020000031.1 coordinate 52,541, forward strand.
TAACGTCGTCATTTTAGGGAGTGTGTCATGTCGCTTAAGATACCGCGTCCGGTCGATCCATCGCTGCATCCACTCGTCACTGGCAATTATCGTCTCGCCACACCCGCAATTGAAGGCTTCTACGACCTCGTCACGCGCTGTCTGCGCTACCGGATCATGGGTGCGCTCATCTATGGCCCGTCGCGGGTTGGCAAGACCCGCGCCATCGAATACGTGCGGCTTCTACTCGCACGCGAATACCCGAAGATCACCACGTACCATGCGCAGTGCGAGCACAAGCCGCGGCACGCCGAGGGCCCGTTCTTCGCAACGCTGCTTGAGGCGGTCGGCGACACTTGTCCGAATGCCGGCACAACGTCGACCAAACGAACGCGACTCTCGTTGCGCATTCGCGAGGCCGCCGCCAGGGCAGGAAGTGGCACCGTGATCCTGTTCTGCGACGAGGCGCAGAGACTGAATGACCACGAGTACGAATGGCTGCGGGACGTGCACGACGCGCTCGATCGTCAGCAAATCAAACTTTTCACGTTTCTCGTTGGACAGGAGGAACTGCTTGCACAGAAGACGGCACTCCAGGTTGCGCACAAGACGCAGATCGTCGCCCGTCTCATGGTCGAAGAACTTGCCTTCTCCGGCATCCGCAACGCCGAGGATGTCGCAACGTGCCTTAATGGTTACGACCAGACCGCCTATCCCGAGCGGACCCCCTGGAGCTTCACACGCTTCTATGTGCCTCAGTCCTTCGACGCCGGCTATCGACTGACCAGCGACGCCGCCGTTCTGTGGCAGGCGTTCGAGGACGCACACCACAAGGCGAGCTTGCCGGGGATCCTGGACTTGCCCATGGAATCATTCGCACGCGCTGTCGAGATCGTGCTCAAGGACAGCGAGCTCAAGGACGCACCAGGCTACTGCCCCAACGCAGCTTTGTGGACTCACTCGGTACGTCACTGCGGTTACGTTCAGTCTCGGCATGCCACCGGACGCGTGCTTGCGACGGCGTAACCCGGCGGCGCTTAAGCCGCCTCGTTTCCCGATTCTGGCGTTTGACGAGCGCGAATTCCGTCTGGCGCTCGGGAGCGTCTTCAATCTCAAATGGCTAGTACCGGGAGAATCACTGGTCTCGATTCTGTGGAAGTTCGGCTGTGCAAACGCACTCGCTGCCGATTTCCTCGTTCAACTGATAGACCCCGATATTGACCCGTCTGTAGGCGTGGCTCCTGTGCGCGAGGTCGTCAACCTCATGCGCCTTCGTCGTCTGCTGCGCCTGCCCGAGAACGTGCTGCACGCATCGCTGCTCGACGCGGCGGTCCCTGGTCGCTACCACCCCGCTTTCCGGTATTGCCGACAGTGCGCGGCACATGGCTACCACAGTGTGCTGTATCAACTCAACGATGAAGACCGTTGTCCTGCGCATCGGCAATCGCTCGAAACGCGATGCCTGCACTGTGGGGAAGAGACGCCCTACATCGTCAACACCAGCCTCGTCGAAGCACCGTTCCGATGCGTCTCGTGCCACTCGCACTTCAGCTACGGGCGCCTTTCGCTACTTTCGACAACCCCGGCAATGCGCAGGCGGGACCGCGCTGCCATCAGTCATCGATTGCGTGTTCGCTCGGACGACAATATGGACGTCCCTCGTCCTGAGCAACGTCCACGGTCGCCGGATGACGACTTACGCCCCATGAGGCGGTGACACTTTTAATTCGCGTCCGACAACCTGTTGAATTCTCGTGGTTTTTCTCGCCGCCGGCGCTGCATTTAGGCGAATTGACAGATTTAGTTGCGAACTTGTGACAGATTTATTTCGGTCTACGACTCCGGCGCTAGGAGAACACACCGTAACCGTACTAGCCGAAACCGAAGCACGGCTCGCGCATAAGGAAGCTGGCGCTTAAAGCCCGTCGAACGCTTCATGGCTGGGTCAAAGTGTAATTTTCCGCAATTATTTAATTTTCGAAAAAATCAAATTGGTAGTTATACTAATAAAATTCTGAATCGCAAAATATGCCGGCTAACAAAAATGTTCTCCACTACTACCACCGCTCGCAGGAACACGAAATGACCCGGTTATTTTTTACGTCGGCAGTGCTCGCCGTCGCAATCGTATTCCCCGCTTTCGCCATCGCTCAAGACAACGGCGCACCCACTCGTGCAGCAGTGAAGGCAGACTTTATTCAGTTCAAACAGGCAGGATTCGATCCAACCGCGAACGACCAGGTTGACTACCCGGAAAGTCTGCAACGGGCTCAACAGAAATTGGCCGCGCAAAGGCAAACTGAATCCACGTCTTACGGTGCGTCAACAAGCGGTACATCAACATCCGGTGACTAGAGCGCGTGTCGGCATCACGCCCGGAACCACGGCAAAGCTTCACAACCACGGCCTCTCGTTTAGCCGCCGCTCCTCGAACGCCTTGATCTCCGATGCCAGCAACAAGGTGTCATCCACGTCGTCCGTGCCGTCAAGAAGGCGCGCCTTGACCGAGGCCGCAATATCGAAATGCAGGGTCGTGCCATCTGGCGTAGTGACAGTCTGAGCCGGCAGGTCGACCTTCAGTGCGTAACCGGGAACAGCACTGACTTGTGCCAGTAACGTTTCTATATCCTGCGCATTCAACACAATGGGCAGCATCTTGCTCTTGCACCAGTTGTTATAGAAAATATCGGCGAAACTTTCGGCGATCAGCACGCGAAAGCCGTATTGAAACAGCGCCCACGGCGCATGCTCGCGGGAACTGCCGCAACCAAAGTTGCGTCGTGTCAGCAGCACCGACGCGCCGGCGTAACGCGTTCGATTCATCACAAAACCCGCAGCTATTACACGCTCGCTCGCCGGTTTGCCGTAATAACCAACATCCTCATGGCGCCATTCGTCGAAAACATACGGACCGAATCCCAGGCGTGCGATGGACTTCATGTATTGCTTGGGCATGATCGCGTCGGTGTCCACATTATCGCGATCCAGTGGCACCACTAAACCTGTGTGGCTGGAAAAAGCTTCGATCATTGCAGCACCCCATCCGGAGCGAAAGTACGGATATCGATGAAATGCCCGCGCAGCGCAGCGGCCGCTGCCATCGCGGGGCTGACGAGATGTGAGCGTCCGCCCGCGCCCTGGCGCCCTTCAAAGTTGCGGTTGGACGTCGACGCAACCCGTTCGTTCGGCTCAAGGCGGTCGGCGTTCATCGCGAGACACATCGAACAACCGGGGTCACGCCATTCGAAGCCGGCAGCCATGAAGACGGCGTGCAATCCTTCTGCTTCCGCCTGACGCTTGACCGCGCCTGAACCCGGGACCGCGAGCGCCAGTTTGATGGTGGAAGCAACACGGCCACCGAGCGCGCGCAACACGCTCGCCGCAGCCCTCAGGTCTTCAATCCGGCCATTCGTGCATGAGCCGATAAACACTTTATCCAGCACGATGCTTTCGATCGGAGTGCCTGCCGTCAGACCCATGTATTCGAGTGCTCGCTCACAGGACGCGCGCCGCCCAGGCTCGCTGACAAGAGCAGGATCGGGCACCACGCCGGTGATATCCACAACCATGTCCGGCGATGTGCCCCACGTGACCTGCGGCGACAACTCAGACGCATTCATCACGACTTCGGCATCGAATCGAGCATCCGGGTCCGACTGCAACGCCATCCATTCCAGCGCCGCGCGATCCCAGTCGCTGCCTTGAGGCGCATAGAGCCGTTCACGGCAGTACTGCAGGGTGGTCGCATCGACGGCGATCAGCCCGGCCACGGCGCCCGCTTCTATCGACATATTGCAGAGTGTCATGCGCCCTTCCATTGACAAGTCGCGCACGGCCGCGCCGCCGTACTCGATCGCATGGCCCGTCGCGCCGGCCGTGCCAATACGACCAATCACCGCGAGCGCGAGATCTTTCGCGCTGCAGCCTGCTGGTAGACGACCCTCGATTGTCACGCGCAGATTCTTGCTGCGCCGGACCAGCAGCGTTTGTGTACTGAGGACGTGCTGTATCTCCGAAGTCCCTATTCCAAACGCGAGTGCGCCGAGCGCGCCATGGGTGCTGGTATGCGGATCACCACACACGATCGTCATGCCCGGCAAGGTGATGCCCAATTCGGGCCCAACGACATGGACGATGCCCTGTCGTTCGTTATCCATACCAAGATGCACGATCTCATTCGCCGCGCAGTTCGCGCGCAATGCATCAACCTGGATTCGCGAAATTTCGTCGGTGATGCCTTCGTCGCGGCGGGTGGTTGGCACGTTGTGATCGGCGACCGCGAAGTTCCCTCGCGGACGCCACACCATGCGCCGTTCAAGTCGCAACGACTCGAATGCCTGCGGGCTTGTCACCTCGTTGATCAGATGCCGGTCGATGTAAAGCAGGCACATGCCGTCCGCCTGCGCGCGGATCGTGTGGGCCTCGAAGATCTTGTCGTAGAGAGTACGGCCCATCAACTTCCCTTCTGGGTCAATTAGAAAAAGCCGTTACCGGCAGGCGCTCACGATGGCTTGACTAAGTGCTCGACCCGTTCGGACGAAGCGGCACCCGCGGCGTGATCAGCGCCGAACCGGGCGCGATACAACGTTGCCAGCACGGCCGAAAAAACCGCGACGATGACGAACGGAACCGCTGCCGCGTAGAACAGGTCCGATACCGGCAGATGCATGGAGAGCAGCATTCCCCCGATGACCGGCCCCGACACCGACCCGATCTTGCCGATCGAAATTGCACTTCCGACACCCGCTGAACGAAACGACGTGGGATAGATCATCCCGGCCACCGCATAGAGTCCGTACTGCGCGCCGACCACGCAGAAGCCCGTGAAAAACACGGCGACAGTGAGCCATGTCTCCGACATCCCCGTGCCCAGCAGCGCGACAATCGGGCAGCCGATGGCCGGCAGCGCGATCACGGCCAACACGCCATGACGATCGACATAGCGGCAAAGACTGATCGAGGCGACGCTTGCCAAGGAAGAGGTGACCTCTGGAAAGCGCATCGTGGTCGCTCATATGCAGACTGCCATCGCCATGGCGCACGCGGGGCTCGGCGTCGCCGTCATGCCCTCGTTCTGCGAACATATTTGTCAGCACTATCAAGTGCGCGTCGACCAGATGCATCCCGCCGTCGAGTTCTCGTTCTATCGCATCACGCGCGCCGGCCGCGGTGAGCTCGTCGTACTCGATCAATTCAGCGATATGTTCGCTCAAGCCGCGCAAAAACGCCCCGTCGGTCTCGCTTGAAAGCTTAACCAGGCCAGAATTTCGAATAGCCAAAGCTGAGCTAACGCCAGGCCTTCGTGAATTCGCCGATCACGCGCGCGAGATGCGACTGCATCGCCGAGCGCGCAGCGGCCGAGTCGCGTGCCACGATGGCTGAAAAGATGCGCTGGTGGTCTTCCTGTGAAGCCGACCGCAACGCCGGCGTATGAAAGTGCTCCTCAATCTTTTTCCACAACGGGTCGGCCCGGGAGTTGTCCCACATCGCGCTCACCACGAGCCAGAGCATTTCGTTCCCCGTCGCCCGCGCAATCGCCAGATGGAACTCGCGGTCAGCAGCCTCATTCGCGGCCTTGTCATCCATGTTTTCGCGCATTGCGCGCAACGCAGCGAAGAGCAGGTCGAGGTCAGAATCCTTGCGTTCGGTCGCAGCGAGCGCCGCGATTCCGCTTTCGATCACGCCCCGCGCGCGCAGCGTCTCGATCGGGCCTGGCCCGCGCAGCAGTTCGAACGTGACCGAGCGCGCCTCGGGCGCTTCGGCCACATAGATGCCCGACCCTACACGCACCTCGACCACGCCTTGCATTTCCAACGCGATGATCGCCTCCCTCACCAGCGTGCGGCTTACGCCGAAACGCTCGGCTAAAGTTCGCTCGGAAGGCAGTCGGGCACGGGGCCCGACGTCGCCAGCCGTGATCAGTTCGTATATCTGTTTCGCCAGCCCGACATAGGTACGGTCGGCCGCGTCCGCATCGGCGGCCCGGCCGGTTGACGTGTGCGAAAGATCGGCCATCCAGGATTCTCGAAATCGTTGAAGCCGCCCGGCGGCGGTTGAAGTTCGCGGAAATGGTACACCAATTTTGCGCAGCACCGCGCCTGCTTGCCGCAGGACTGTATTCGCCCATCAAGCAAGGGAATGGCGGGGTTTCAGCCCTATCGCGCAGTGCCCCTTTCTCACTGGTAAACCACTATCGCGGGCGGATTGGTATGCCAGTACTGTCAGGCCGGGAGGCGTCCGCGTATGCCCCCTGTTTCGCTTCGAAGGGGCATCTTTGAAGGGGCCAAGCCGCTGGTTCGGCAAGTCCGATTCGGTCCCGCTGCAGCATCCGCAAGATTGCCTGCGTTACGCACGCCGAGCCGGTCAGTCACGTCAAGCAATGTGCGCCGGCAACCGGTAAGTTCAATCCAAAAAACAGGAGACAACATGCTTTCAGGAATCCAGGTGCTTCGAGCGGCGGCGACCGCGACATTGGCGCTGTGTGCAAGCACGGCTTTCGCGCAGGCATCGATCGTTTCCGGGCCGCCCAGCGATCCCACGTGCATGGTCCCATGGAAGAGCGACACGAAATTCGTTAAGTATCCGAAGAAAAGCGGGCCCTACCGCATCGCGCTCGTGAATGGCTATATCGCGAACACCTGGCGGATCCAGATGATCAAGACCGCCAAGGCCTATACGGCGCAACCGGCCGTCGCCGCCAAGCTCAAGGAATTCAAGGTTGTCTCAACGGGCGAGGACGTCCCGGCGCAGATCTCGGCGGTCAACAATTTCATCGATGCCGGCTATGACGCGATCATCGTTGACGCGCAGAATCCCGCTTCATTCGGACCCGCGATCCGCCGCGCGAAGAAAGCGGGCGTCGTGCTGATCGCGTTCGACAACACGCTAGACAGCGAAGATGCGATCAACGTCGATGTCGACCAGTACGGGCTCGGCGTGCTGTGGGCCAAGTGGCTCGCTGGCCACTTGCCGAACGGAGGCAAGGTGCTCGAGATCCGCGGGGTAGCGGGCACGTCGGTCGACACTGACCGGCACAATGGTTTCCAGAATACGTTGAACGCGACCGGCAAGAAGTGGGACAACGTCCAGGTTTATGGCAAGTGGGACGACGGGGTCGCGCAGAAGGCCGTCGCCGACGCGATTGCCGTGCAGGGCCATTTCGATGGAATGTCGGCGCAGGGTGGCGACACGGGTGTCGTGCGCGCGATGATCGACGCGAAACATCCTTTCGTGCCGTTCGGTGGCGAAACGGAGAACGGCTTTCGCAAGCTCTGTGCACAGTATGGGAGCCAGGGCCTGAAATGCACGTCAGCGGGCAGCGGACCCGGGCAGGTGGCCGTGGCGATCAAGACGGCGCTCGCTGCGCTGGACGGCCAGACAATCCCGGTCGCGATCAAGCTGCCGCTCGACGTCACCGACGATTCGCAGCTTAAGGCGGGCGTCAACTATTTCCCGAGTGAGTCCGACAACTTCTTTGTCGGCAACTCGTTTCCGACGTGCGGCATCAATTTCTCCGCGCAGGAAATCATGAAGCAGGACCAGGGCAATCAGTGATCGGGTTGACCGGCGGCGTAATGGTAGTTGCATGGGACCGGAGCAGGCGCTGAAGCGCTAACTCCGATCGAACGCAACTGCATGGGATCGGAGCAGGCGCTGAAGCGCTAACTCCGATCGAACGCAACTGCATGGGATCGGAGTAGGCGCTGAAGCGCTAACTCCGATCGACAGGAGACGAAGCATGCGGCAGGGCGAAGAGCAGTCGTTCTTTCAGATGTCCGGCGTGTCGAAGAGCTACGGCGGCGCCATCGCGCTGGATCATGCGGAACTGACAGTGCGCAGCGGTCGCATCCACGCGATCCTCGGCGAGAACGGCGCGGGAAAGTCCACGCTGCTGAAGGTGATGTCCGGCGTCGTGCAGCCGGATGAGGGAACGATGCACCTCGATGGTCATCAAGTCTCGTTCGCGTCGCCCGCCGAAGCGAACGCGGCCGGCATCGTCTGCGTGTATCAGGAGCTGTCGCTGATCCCTGACTTGAGCGTGGCGGACAACATCTTTGCTTCGAACCCACCGCGACGCTTCGGCATGATCGACCGCCGGGCCCAGCGCCGCCAGGCCGAAGCCGCGCTTGCACGAGCAGGCGCGGGCGACATCAATCCGCTAGCAAAAGTCCGGGACTTGCCGCTGTCGCGCCAGCAGATGGTCGAGCTCGCGAAGGGGCTTGCGCGCGAGCCGCGCATCCTGATCCTCGACGAGGCTACGTCCGCGTTGACCGCGGCCGACGTGGCGCGCGTCATCGAGGTGCTCAAACGCCTGCGCGAAGAGGGGCTCGCGCTGCTCTTCATCTCGCACCGGATGCACGAGGTGAAAGCGCTCGCGGACGAATGCACGGTCTACCGCAATGGTCGTCATGTGATGAGCTTCGATGCGGGCACGCGCTCCGACAACGAGGTTGTCGAAATGATGATCGGCCGCAAGTACCAGCACGTATTCCCGGACAAACCCGCAGACAAGCCCGAGCGCCGCCTCGCCGCTCAGCCGGTTCTCGCCTGCCGTGATCTCGCCTGGAACGACACGCTGCAGGGCATCAGCTTTTCGTTGAAGCCCGGTGAAATCCTCGGACTAGGCGGCCTCGACGGGCAAGGCCAACGCGAACTGCTCCTCGCGTTGTTCGGCGTGTTGCGCGGTTGCGCGGGGAAGATCGAGATCAACGGCAAGGCCGTGTCGATCGCGAGCCCCGTGGTCGCACGCGCCAACGAAATCGGTATGGCGCTGATTCCGGAGGACCGCAAGACCGAAGGCCTGATGCTGCCGATGTCGGTGCGCGAGAACCTGTCGTTTGCCGCGCTCGATCGCATGTCCACCGCAGGCGTGATCGATCGCGACCGCCAGCAATCGTTTGTCGACCGGATGATGGAACTCCTCGCAATCAAGTCGTTCAGCGTCGACGCGCCCGTGAGTTCGCTCTCGGGCGGCAACCAGCAGAAGGTGGTCATTGCGAAGTGGCTGATCCGCCAGCCGAGAATCCTGCTCCTCAGCGACCCGACGCGCGGCATCGACGTCGGCACCAAGCAGGAGATCTATCAGTTGCTCAGGCGCCTCGCGGACAAAGGCGCCGCGATCGTTTTCTATTCCACCGACTATGACGAGCTGATCGGCTGCTGCGACCGCGTGCTCGTGCTGTATGAAGGCCGGATCAAGAAGGAACTTGCCGGGCCGGAGATTACCGAGCAAAACCTGATTGCAAGTGCACTGGATCTGCCCGTCGGACAGGTCTCTCCTTCCCTGGGAGTCACGCTATGAGCGGGCTGCGTTACTGGTACGCTGAAAATCGCGGGACGACGTTCGCGTTCGGTCTGTTCGTCCTGATGTTCGCGATCTACCTCTGCAACTATCCGTCGACCTTGTCGGCGAACGTGTTCCAGACGGCAGCGAACAAGGCGGTTCTGCTCGCGCTGGTATCGATGGGCCAGGCGCTCGTCGTGCTGACAGCCGGCATCGACCTGTCGATCGGCATGACGCTCGTGCTGACGAATTGCGTTGGATCGTGGATCGTGACGGGCGACGCGCTGCATAGCACGCTCGGCATCGTTGGCGTGCTCGCGACCGGCGCACTGTGCGGCGCGCTCAACGGCATCATCATCATTTACGGCCGCCTTCAACCGATCGTGACGACGATCGCGACGGGCGCTGTCTATTACGGCTTGGCGCTGCTGCTGCGCCCGGTTCCCGGCGGATCGATCAACGAGGACCTGGCCGACGCGCTGACCGGCAAGGTCGCGGGCGGCGTGCCGGCCAGCTTGCTGATCCTGCTCGCGACTGTGGTAATCGTCTGGATTCCTTTCAAACGTTCGGTGGTCGGGCGCGCGGCGTACGCGACCGGCTCGTCTGAACCCGCAGCGTTCCTGTCCGGCATGCCAATCCGCCGCGCGAAGTTCGCGAGCTATACGCTGGCCGGCCTGCTCGCCGCGATTGGCGGCCTCTTTCTAACGTTCTTTACCGACACCGGCGAGGCGAGCCTCGGCAGCGCCAACTCGTATACGCTGTTTTCGATTGCCGCCGTGGTCATCGGCGGCGTGTCGCTGCTCGGCGGCAAGGGCAGCGCGATCGGCGCAATCTTCGGCGCATTTGCGTTCCGTTCTATTGGCGACTTGCTGTTCGTGTTCAACGTCGACGCACTGTGGCAGCCGCTGTTCCAGGGCGTGATTCTTCTGCTCGCTGTTTCGATCGGCGCGTGCGGGTTGTTCAGGGTCCGCAACCGTCTGGAGTGGTTCCAATGAGCGACGTTTCCGGAACCAGCCGGACCACGTTCGTGTCGCGGCTCAAGCGCAAGATCGACCCGCCGATCGTTATCGCGTTCGGGTGCATCGTCGCGCTGCTGCTCGTGGGCGGGATGTTTTCGCGCAACTTCATGTCGCCGGAGTACATCCTGCTGCAGCTCAAGGTCGGCGCGTTCCTCGGCATCATCGCGACCGGCCTGATGATGGTGATCCTGCTCGGACACATCGACTTGTCGCTGCCGTGGACGATCACAGTCGGCGCGATGATGGCGTGCGCCGTCGCGGGGCACGGCCAACTCGGCTACGTCCTCGCGATTCCGGTCGGGATCGGTTGCGGCGTGCTGATCGGCATCGTCAACGGTATCCTCGTCGCACTCCTGCGCATTCCTTCGATGATCGCCACGCTCGCAACCAATGCGGTCGCGCAGGGCATCATGATCGTCTACACGGGAGGATCGTCGCCGCAGGACTCCGCGCCACTCGTGATGCGATGGCTCGCCTCGGGCTGGCTCGTACCGGGCGTACCGAATGCCGTCGCGCTGTGGGTGCTGATCGGCGGCGCCACGATGTTCCTGCTGGCGCGCACGACCTTCGGCCGCACGCTGTACGCGATCGGCAACACAGAGCGCGCGGCGTATCTTTCCGGCATCAATACGCGGCTCGTGACGGTGGCCGCGTTCGCAGTGTGCAGCGGATTCGCGGCGCTCGGCGGCGTGTTACTCGCGGGTTATGCGTCGAAAGCGGCGCAGTCGATGGGCGATGCCTACCTGTTGCCGGCGATCGCTGCAGTCGTGCTCGGCGGCACGTCGATTCTGGGCGGCCGGGGTTCGTACCTCGGTACAGTTGCCGGCGCGATCCTCATCACGCTGCTGCAGTCGATCCTCTCGGTTGCGCAGATGCCGGAGGCGGGGCGCCAGATTATCTATGGCGTGGTGATCGCGGCGATGCTGCTGCTGTATGGGCGCAGCAAGCGCGAGGCGTAGAAAGAACAATCAATCCTTGGATTTGATCGGCCAGACCGCCTTCTGCGCGGCGTTGAATTGCGGATCGTATTCGACATCGACCCTGACCTTCTTCTTGATTGCGTGGCCGTCGTACAGGATGTCGGCGATCTTCTGCTCTTGAGCGATCAGACCTTTGTCGAACTTGACGAAGCTGCCGCTGCGCACTTGATATTCGAACGCCGCGCGCTCGTCGGAGATTTTCAGCGTGTCCTTCAGAATGCCAATCACCTCGTCGCGGTGCGCGTCATGCCACGCCCAATAACCCGAAAGACGCGAGAAAAAATCCTGAAGCGCAGCCGTCTTCGCCGGATCCTTCAGCACCGCCGACGTCGTGGTCCATACGTTGAGCGCCGGGATCTGCGTGTCGCGGTCGCGCAGCAGAATAGTGCCCGCGCCCGACTTGATGGTCGGCAGTACGGGACCGAGCGCGCCTGAATACACGTCGACTTCGCCCGCATTGAAGCCTGCCGCGGACGTCGCGCCATCGGCGAACTTGATGGCATCGATGTCCTTATCCGTCACGCCGGCCTTGACCAGCGTCGCGAGGTATTGCGAATGGTTGTAGCCGCCATAGTTGTAGCCGACCTTGTGACCTTTGATCTCCTGCACGTTCTTGATGTTCGCGCTCGAACGAACCGCCGTGATGACCGGCGGATAATCCTTCGAATAGGCGTTGCGCCACGCGGCGACAATATGCAGCGGAGTCGAATCCTGCGTCCAGTCGGTGCGCGCGTTGGCCTGTTCGATCGTGAGCGACGTGTCGCCCATATGCCCCAGGTCGATGCGGTTTGCATACAGCGCGGACAGATTGGCGGCGGGTCCAGTCAGCAGTACCCATTCGATCTGGTATGGCGTCCCGTTGACCACGCCGGACTTGCGGATCATCGCGGGGAACGCCGGGTCTTGATACGCAATCACGAGCTTGGTGCTTTTCAAGTCCGGCGCATTCTGGGCGCCGGCCGTGCCGGAAAGCGTCAGCGCGGTAACGGCGAAGAGACCCGTCAGGCCGGCGAGCAAAGATTTCATCAGCGACATAAATACCTTGGTTGAGCTGTGGAAAATGAGCTATGGAGAAAATCGATTGAAAAACGTCACGAGAGACTGAGCGAAAACTGTCTGAGCAGGTCGCGTTTAAGTGAATTGAACTCTGGCGATGTCACGTCGCGCTCGCGCGCCAGATCGACGTGCGTCTCGTGACAGATCCGCCCTTTCGACAGGATCACGATGCGGTCGGCAAGCAGCAGCGCCTCATCAAGATCGTGCGTGACGATCACAACGCCGAAGCGGTATTTCGCCCATAGCTTCAGCACGAGACTCTGGATGCTGCGGCGGGTGAACGCGTCGAGCGCGCTGAACGGTTCGTCAAGCAGCATGAGATCGGGACGGCGATACAGCGCCCGCGCAACCGCCACGCGCTGCGCCTGTCCGCCCGAAAGACTCACGGGCCAGCTTTCCAGCTTGTCTTCGAGGCCGACGTCCTGCAGCGCGGTGAGCGCCCGTTCGCGAGCATCGGGCTTGAGCGAATCGTCGAGAAGGACGTTCTTCCATACGCGCAGCGCCTGAATCAGACGCGGCTCCTGAAACACAACCGACGTGTTGCCCGTCACTTCGGTCCTGCCGCCCGACGCCGATTCGAGCCCGGCGAGCAGGCGCAGCACCGTGGTCTTGCCCGTACCCGACGGCCCGACCAGCGCGACGACCTCCCCTTTTCGAACGGTGATATCGACGTTATCGAGCACCGTGTTCTCACCATAGCGCTTGCGCACGCCGGACAGTCTCGCAACGACGGGCGCGGCCTCATGCTCCGTTTGATAAGCGAGTTCAGACATGAGCCGCCCTCCAGACCAGAACCTTGCGTTCAATGAAACGCAGCAATGCATCCACGCCGATCCCGAGAACCGCGTAGACCAGAATGCCCGCGATGATGATGTCCGTGCGCTGGAATTGATTCGCGTTATTCAGGATGTAGCCAATGCCCGCGTTCGCGTTGATCTGTTCGGCCGCGACCAGCGCCAGCAGCGCAATGGCTGCCGAATAGCGCACGCCCACGAGAATGCCGGGTAACGCCGTCGGCAGGATGATGAGCCGGATCTGATGCGCGCGCGACAGGCGAAACGTGCGCCCGAGCTCCAGCAACTTCGGGTCGATGCCGCGTATGGCGTGATAAGTGCTGAGATACATCGGCGAGATGGCCGCGCCCACGATCAGCGCGATCTTGGACACTTCGCCAATGCCGAACCACACCACGAAAATAGGGACGAGCGCGATGAAGGGAATAGTCCGAACCATCTGCAGGACGGTATCGAAGCCGCGTTCGGCGGACTTGCTCAGACCCGCCGCCACGCCGAGCAGCAAGCCCGCACCGCCACCGATCAGCAAACCCACGGCCGCTCGCGCCAGCGATATCTTCAACGCATCCTGGAGATCGCCGGACTGCCACAACTCGCGATAAGCCGCGAGCACCGACGCGGGCGCAGGCAGCACGAACTCGCTGGCCAGTCCCAGGGACGAAACGAGTTGCCACACGACGATCAACAGCACCGGTACGACGGCCCGCAAGAGCGGCTCGCGCAATATCACGTGACGCGGCGCCGGCGCCAACGCCGGTGGAGCAATATCCGGTGCGGCAGTCGCCTTCAAAGTGGATTCTCTGCTAGACATAAGCACCTTTGAAATGAAATAAAGGAAATGAGTGACGGATACGAAGACGAGGCATGGCGCTCAATAGCGTTCACGAGAGCGCTTCGGGCGTGTGCTCGACCAGGCGTGCATCGGGATCGGCGTAGCGGCTTGCCGGACGTGCAAGCCCATAGTGTTCGCGCAAGGTGGTGCCTTCGTAATCGCGGCGGAAGATGCCCTTGCGCTGCAATAGCGGCACCACGTGATCCACAAACGCCGCGAGCCCTGAAGGGAACACGTCCGCGTTGAGGTTGAAGCCGTCGGCGGCACGGCCGGTGAACCAGCGTTCAATATCGTCGGCGATCGTCTCGGGCGTGCCCACGATCATCCGATGCGCGCCGGGATTACGGTCCAGCAGATCGCGCACCGTCAGGTTGTCGCTGCGTGCGAGCAGGACGGTCGCGCGGATGAATCCGTTGGAGACATCGGCGCGGTTGCCTTTGTCGATTAATGCGTAGGGCAACGGTGCGTCCAGTTGCAGATCGTCAATGTCGATACCCAGCGCGCGCGCGAACTTGGCTAGCTCGGCGCGGCGATCGAGCAACGCGTCCATGTCGGCCTTGCGCCGGCGCGCTTCGGCCAGCGTCCCGCCAATGACGGGATACAGCCCCGGCAGCACGAGCAGATGATCGGCATGACGTCCCTGTGCCACGGCACGCGCCTTGACGTCGCCATAAAATTCCTGCGCACTCTCGAACGTGGTCTGCGCGGTAAAGACCGCATCGGCGTAACGGGCGGCGAGCGCGACGCCTGCCTCCGATCCGCCAGCCTGCACGAGCACGGGCCGTCCCTGCGGACTGCGCGGAAGATTAAGCGGCCCGCGCACTTGAAAGTGATGGCCCGCGTGTTCGATTGCATGCACGCGAGCCGGATCGGCGTAGCGTCCGCTCGCGCGGTCGGCGATCAGCGCGTCGTCTTCCCAGCTATCCCACAGCTTCAGCACGACATCGACGAATTCCTCGGCGCGCGCATAACGCGCCGCTTTGTCCAGCGCGCCCGACATGCTGAAGTTCGCCGCCGCGTTCGGGTCGTAGGTCGTCACGGCGTTCCAGGCAACCCGGCCTGCGCTCAAATGATCCACCGACGCAAAACGCCGCGCGAGGTTGTATGGATCGTTGAACGTAGTCGACGCCGTGCCGATCAGGCCGACGTGTTGCGTGACGCCCGCGAGCGCGGTTAGGAGTACGGTGGGTTCGAGCGACTGGGCCGGTCCGTGCGCGTGCCCGCTTAACGCAACGGCATCGGAGAGAAACACGGCGTCGAGCTTGCCGCGCTCCGCGGTCTGCGCGATCTCGGTGAAAAACTGGAGATCGATGATCGACTTCGCGTTGTCGAGCGTACGCCAGCCGGCCGGATGGCGGCCCGTGCCGGTGATGTTGGTGTTCAGATGCAGAGTTCGTGGCGCACGCATGGTTTTATCGCTTTACAAGAGGTTGGGCGAGCCTTGCAGCGCCGCGAGGCGCTGCTCGCTGCGAGCGTGCGTAGGCGTGTCGAAATCGATCACGTCGATCGACGCAATGCCGTCACGTTCGAGCTGCCCGACCAGTTGCAATTCCCACGCGAGATAAATCTGCATCTGTTTCGCCGCCTGATCCGGGGCGTGGTGATACGGGCTGTACCACGCGTCGTCGTCGCCGGTGAGGTTGCCTTCGTCGCCGGCGGTATGAGGCAGACCGAGCGACAGCCAGCGCTGCGTGCCGCCCAGAAGCGCCGCCACCCCGTCGATACGTCCGCGCAACTGGCCGGCCAGCAGCCCGGCGAGGACGCCGTCGGAGGACGTGAGGACAAGCTGTCGCGACGGGTCGAGCCTCTCCAGCCAGTCTTCCAGCGCGCTCGCCACGACGAAACGCGCCCCGGCAATGTGCGCGGTGCGAAACGCGAGGCTGCTGTCCACGTCCACGACCTGCGCGCCGCCAGCGTCTAGTGCGAGCGCAAGCTGGTCGGCGTTGATCCAGCGCGTACGCTCGGGCGTACCGAATATCGACACGGGTTCGAGGCCGCTTTCGAGCGCCCGGTATGCGTCGTCTTCGGCCAGCACGAACACGTTGAGATAGCCCAGTTGCACGAGCCACGACGCCGTCATGCGTGCGCGCACGCCGTCGTCGTCGGTGAGAACGACGCGGGCGTGGAGCGTGCCGACGTATTCATCGGTGGCCTGAACGAGCTGGCCGCCGGGCGCCGAACGCCAGCCCGCGCGATGACCCGCAACGTACTCCAGCGGATCACGGACATCGAACCGGTACAGCGTCTGCACGTTCGCTTCGGCTTCGAAGCGCGTCAGCGTGGCGCGATCGATCTCGACCACACCAGCTCGCGTGGCGGCGCGTTTGGCCAGCGTGCGCGCCTGGTCGAGCGCAGCGCCCTCGGCACGAGGCGCCGTGCGAATCTGGCCGTGTTCGAGGTCGAGGCCTGACAACAGCCACGACATCGATCCCCCGGAGAGCGCGGCGACCGGATTCGGAATGCCCGCGTTCACGAGCGATTGCGCGCCCAGAATGCTGCGCGTTCGCCCGGCGCAATTCACCACGATCAGCGTCTCGGGCGACGGCGCCGCCGCGAGCGCGCGATAGACCAGTTCAGCGCCCGCGCATTCGACGCCGCCCGGAATGTTCATCGTCTTGAATTCGGGGAATGGACGGCTGTCGAGCACGACGAGATCCTCGCCCGCGTCCTGCAAGCGCTTGAGCGTCAATGCATCGATGTTCGGCGTTTTCAGCCGATGCTCGATCACCTCGCCGAACGCCTTGCCCGGCACGTTGGTCCCGCTGAACACTTCGAATCCAGCCGCTTCCCAGCCGCTCACGCCGCCGGCCAGTATCGAGACATCCGTATAACCGAAGCCTGCCAGCAAGGCCGCCGCGCGCGACGTATATTCGCCCGCTTCATCGACCAGGACGATGGGCGTGGCAAAGCGCGGCACCAGTTGCGCGACAAGCAGGCCCAGGCGTCCAACCGGCGCGATGGACGAATAGAACAGGCGGCGGCGTGCCGTGACACCTTCCTCGCGGACATCGAGAATGGCAAGTTCGCGGCGTTCGGCCAGCGCGGCGCGCAATGCAGCGGGAGTGATCGATGGCGTGTTCGTTTGACTCATCGTAAGGAAGCCTTGTTTGATTTGGCGATAGGAAGATGACGGCTCAGAAGAACGCTGCGGAAGGCAATGGCACGCCGTTGACCGCATGGTTGCCAATGGCGCGCGCCTTGTAGAGACCTGGGTTGTGCGAGGCGATCGTGCGGATGTTGCGCCAGTGGCGATCCAGTTGCGCCGCCTGGCGCGCGGCGGACGCGCCGCCGACATCGAATAGCCGGGTCGCCGACTGGAGCGCCAGTTGATCGATCACGACCTTCGCCTTCGCGCTGCGCAGCGCGGCTTCAACGAACAACGCTTCGTCGGGCTTGCCCGCCAGCACGCTGTCGAACGCCGCGGCAAGCGCGCTTGCCGCGTTCAGCACCGCGGCCTCGGCCACGAACGCCGCGCTCTGCAGCTCGCCAACGGCTTCCTGCAACAGCGGATCGTCGGCGGGTCGCGCGGCCACCGCGTGGTAATAGTTGCGTTCGCGCTTCTGCACGAGCGTCACGGCGTCCTTCGCAATGCGCCGCAGGATGCCGGCGACGATCGTCGTGAGATAAAGCTGCGCGAAGGTAGCCTGATGCGCGATCTTCGTATCGTCCGCGAGAACCAGCACATCCTCCGCTGCGACATCGACATTCGTGAACACCGTCGTGCCGCTCGCCGTGTTGCGCTGGCCGATGCCATCCCAGTCATCCCGCACATCGACGCCCGGTTGCCCGACCGACACGCGCGCGCCGACGAACTTCCCGTTCGGCGTCTTGGCATTCACGATGATGTGATCGAAGTAAAGATTCCCCGTGCTGTAGTACTTCGTCCCCGTCAGCCGATAACCGTTTTCTGCAGGCTCGAGGCGCGTGTTGCCATCGCCGTCGCCGATATGCTGCGTACCGAGTTCGCTCGCACCGAGACCGAAGAGGCCGCCGTCCTGCACGAGATGGTTCCATCGCTGGTATTGCGGTAGATGGCGCGCGCGCAACGCCTTTTCGATAAACGCGAAGTGATTGCGCAGGATGTGCGGAATGTTTGAATCGGCCTCGGCCAGATCCAGCACCAGTTCGTACAACTGCGGCAGCGTGGCGCCTGCCCCGCCCTCCTCTTTGGGCAAACGGAACACGCCCAGACGCGCCGCGCGCACGAGTGCGATGGGCTCGCGCGCGTCGGCCTCGCCACGCTCGCGCGCTTCGGCGCCCGCCGCGATGGCAACCACCAGTTCGCGCAGC
The DNA here is from genome assembly GCF_964252755.1 of Caballeronia sp. LjRoot29. Lineage (NCBI taxonomy): Bacteria > Pseudomonadati > Pseudomonadota > Betaproteobacteria > Burkholderiales > Burkholderiaceae > Caballeronia > Caballeronia sp. LjRoot29. Next base: position 70,774 of record NZ_CAXUPU020000031.1, read on the forward strand.
GCGGGCGAGCCGGGCTGCACGGCGCTGTCACGCAATGCTTCCGTCAATGTCGAATCGGTCATTCCCATCTGCAGGATTCCTTAACGAATGATATGGTGTTCACGCAGCCGATTGCACGCGCACTCGAAGTCCGGCCTGTTCCATCAGCGGCAAGACAGCCTCGCCGAAATATTTCAGATCCGGCTCGAAATCGAAGAAAGTCAGCTGGACGCCGTCGATACCCGCCGCCTTCAACCGCAGCAAGTCATCCACCACGTGCTCCGGCGAACCGATGATCTGGATGTTGCCTCCCAGCACGCGCTGCTCGCGTTGATGGTTTTTCCAGGCTTTTGCGTCGCTGCGGCGGCCCGTAAAACCATCGACCGCGCCGAAATCCGCGTGCGACGCGATTGCATCGAGATAGACGTGCGCCTCGCGCTCCGTCGGGCGGCAGACGATCGTCGGATTGATGAGCGTGCGGACCTCGCGGCCGTTCGCGCGCGCCGCCGCCTGAACCTGCGCGGTGTGCGCGGGCAGCACGTCCAGCGCCGCGTCGATCTGCGCGCCGGCGGAACTCGTAATAAAAATCAGGTCCGAATGCTTCGCGGCGTAGTCGATCCCGGCAGCGGAACTCGTCGCGTTCACGAGCACCGGGCGCCCAAAGCGCGGCTTCGGCGAAACGAAAGCGTTGCGCGTGCTATACCACTTGCCGTCGAAGGTCAGGTTGTCGTCGAGCGACCAGAGTTTCTGCATCAGGTCCACGAACTCGGCGGCCATCTCGTAGCGCGTGTCGTGCTCGAAGTGACCGTCGCGGCCGAACATCTCGGCTTCATCGATCGAATGCCCCGTGACCATGTTCAGGCCCCACCGGCCGCCGGAGATATGGTCGAGCGTGGCGCCGAATTTCGCGAGATGCAGCGGATGCCAGTTGCCATAGAGAATGTGCAGCGTCGATATCAGCAGGATGCGCTCGGTGATTGACGCGAGTGACGCGATCGTCATGAACGAGTCGAGCGATTCGCGGCGGTAGCGCATGTCGCCGCCATGACCGTCCTTGCCCAGCCATTGCGCGAGACCGAACACCAGGTCGAAGCCGAGCGCCTCGGCATGGCGCGTGAGACGCGCGTTGTACTCGAAGGTCCAGTCGGTCGTGCGCGGCAGGGTCGACATGGACCAGCCGCCGCTCTGGATCGGCAGGAAGAGGCCCAGCATCAGCGGCTGGGCGAGCGCACGGGACAGCGGGCTATCAGGGAAACTGGCGGGAGACGGAATCGACATGACACACCGGATAGAAAGGTGAAGCGTGAGTAGGCATATGAAGCGCTAATGGGCGTCAGGCTTCGCGCAGAAGCGCGAGTGACGAACAGGCACCCATCTGCTTAGGCATACTTAGTAGACGTCACTCGTCCGCTGCCCATTCACATGGCGCTCACCACCCCGCGGGGGACGCGTATGCACTGTTTCAGCGAATTAGCAGGCGTTGTACGCTGTCGGAAAGAACACTAGGCTGTACAATATTTCGGAATGTTTTTTCCGTTTTTTGAATTCTATGGGGCTTTCTCCAGCTCACCAACCAAGCAATTCATATATGCAATTCTGCTCAATCGGCTTCGGCGCGTACCTGCAAGACTGCCGGCTTATCCCTTGTTCAGCCGGAGTTTGCTAGACATGGCGGACGTTATCCGGGACGAAGGCGTCACCGAGCGACGCGATACCGACAGCGGCGCGCTTGCCCGCGGGTTGAACATCCTTTCGCGGCTGCACGAGGCGGCCCGGCCGCTGAGCCTTCAGGAGATCGCGGACAGCGTGGCCTTGCCCGCGAGCACTTGTCACCGGCTGCTTCAGTCGCTCGATCTCGCCGGTTATGTCTACCGGGAAGGTCCGCTGTATTGCCCGACACCCCGCGCGGCGTGCCCGCTGCCGCTTGAGCATCCGTTGAGCCGCTTGCGCCGGGACACGACGCCACTCATGCGTGACTTGCAGGAGCGCCATGGTCCGTCCGTGCTGTTGATCGTGTTCTTTGGCAATCTGCGGGCGACACTGGAATGCGTCGCGGGCAACTACAGCGTCGCGCCGTATTTCGACACAACGGTTAGCGCGCCGCTCCATGCGTCGGTTTCAGGAAAGATTCTGCTGAGTCATCGGACACCCGAGCAACGTGACGCGCTGATCGGACCGGAGCCCTACGCGGCGCGCACGGAACGCACCGTCACGGACCGGACCACGCTTTTTGCGGAGCTGGACTTGGTACGGGGCCGGGGCTGGGCGACTAACGACAACGAGAACGTCGCCGGTATCAGCGCAGTGGGAACGGCGCTGACCGCGCCGTCCGGCCGCGCGCTGGGCGCTATCGTCGTGACCGGTCCGAACCGGTTTTTTCACGATGGCGACGCCGCGATGCGACAAGACCTGATGAAAGCATCGGGCCTGCTGAATTCAACGTCGAATGCAGTACGGGCGATGGCGCAGATGCTGGGAATTTAGGCAAACCAGCGCCATCACGCGCAACGTCAGCGGATGGACGATGGATGATGTGCGAGTGCAGTCACGTTCATCTTCATATAAGGAAACAGCGGCAGACCTGACAGAATCGTATGCAGCTCGTCATGAGATTCGACGTCGAAAATGCTGTAGTTCGCGTACTCACCCACCACACGATGAAGCTGTTGCCATTTCCCCTGGTGTTGAAGCGCCTGCGAGTAGGCCTTTTCTCGTGCCCTGATTTCGTCGGATTGAGCCGTCGGCATATCGAGCGGCAGGTGTACATCCATTCTTACGAGATACAGCATAAACATCCCTCATTAAAGTGTGGGTCTCTCAGGTCCATAGGCTTGAAACTTGGATGGTTCTATACGGCTAAAACCGTCTTGACCATGTATTCAAATTTTCTTGTCACGACGATAAAACGCGAGCTTTTCTTCATCGATATGAAGGCCCAAACCCGGCCCCTCCGGTAAATGCAGGTCAAAGTCCAGGTATTGAGGCCGTGCGGTGACAATGTCATCTTTCAACAGAAGCGGCCCGAATAGTTCCGTGCCCCAGTCAAGCTGTGGAAGCGCGCTGAATCCGTGCGCCGACGCAATCGAGCCAATACTGCCTTCGAGCATCGTGCCACCGTACAAGGACACGCCGGCTGCATCGGCGATGGCGGCGGTACGCATCATTTCGTAGATGCCACCCGATTTGGCAATCTTCAGCGCGAACACGTCCGCGCATGCGCCACGCACGAGTTCAAGGGCGTCCTCAGGGCCCGTCACGCCCTCGTCGGCCATGATCGGCACGATGAACCGTGATGCAAGTCTGGCGAGCGCTCCTCGCTGCTCTCGTGGCGTGGGCTGCTCGATAAGGTCGATGCCCGCCGCTTCAAGCGCTGCGATTCCCAGCGCGGCGTCAGTTTCACTCCACGCCTGATTCACATCGACCGTGACCTTGGCCCGGTCGCCAAGCGCAGCCTTGATTGTCGAAACATGAGCAACGTCCTCGCGAACGCCACGACGCCCGATCTTCAATTTGAAAGTGTTGTGGCGGCGTTCCGCAAGTAACTTTTCAGCTTCATCGATATCGCGCTGGGTGTCTCCACTGGCAAGCGTCCACAGGACCGGAAGTGTCTTGCGAACGGCGCCGCCCAGTAAGGTCGATACCGGCACACCCAAGCGCTTGCCTTGCGCGTCCAACAGAGCTGTTTCGATGGCGCATTTCGCGAATCGGTTTCCACGAGCGACCTTGTTCAACTTCAGCATTGCACCGTTGATATTGGTCGCATCCAGGCCGATAAGCGCGGGCGCGAGGTACGTGTCGATGGTGAGCTTGATTCCCTCGGGACTCTCCTCGCCGTACGACAAACCGCCAATCGTGGTGGCTTCACCAAGACCTTCGATCTCGTCGCTCGTGCGCAGACGGACAATGACCAGGGTTTGTTGCTGCATCGTTGCCATGGCTAGCTGATGCGCGCGAATGGTCGGAAGATCAACCAGAATCGCTTCGACTGAGGTGATTTGGGCGTTCATACCTGAAATGAAGGAGTTATTGGGCTGCTGAAGTATTGCCCGCCCGAATAAGACCTGTCCAACACCGTCGACGTCTAGTGTCATACCCCTGCGGTATGACGAACTTCAACGCCCAAGGTCAGTACGCGGAACGTAGGGTATATGCTCCTCCTCGTACAGACGATAAATAAGCTCAAGTATTTCCCTGATGTCCTGCGACTCGTCGAGCAAGCGCGTGCTCATGATGATTGGAGACACGAGGGTAGGATCGTCCAGTTCTTTATAGCTCACGTCGCCGCGCTTGAGTCCGTGCACGCTGCTTGGCACGATAGAAATGCCTTCGCCCGCCGCAACAAGTCCCAACGCCACTTGCAACTCCCTCGTCTCGTAAATTCGCTGAGGCTTGAGAGCGCGGTCCTGGAACGCGGACAACACCTGGTCGGCATAACTCGGCCGCGGCGTCTTCGGAAAGATGATCAGCGTCTCGTTCACCAAGTCCCGAAGGGCAAGGGCCGGCTTGCTCAACGAAAGTGGATGCCCCTCTGGCAGGGCAACGATCATTTTTTCCTCGCGAAGCACCACGCGACGGATGTTGGCGTCTTCAAGTCGAATACGGCCGAAGCCGATGTCAATGCGCCCGTCTTTGAGCGCCCTGATTTGGTCCATCGTCGACATCTCGTGAAGGCTGAGTTCGACGGTGGTATTTTCATCGCGAAAGCGCCGGATAATCTTGGGCAGCATTCCGTACAAGGTTGAACCCACAAAGCCGACCGACAAACTTCGCTCGATATTGCCCACCCGCCTGGTCATTGATTCAAGCTCGGCCGTTTGAGCTAGCAGTTGAACGGCATGAGAATAGAAAAACTTGCCCGTTTCCGTCAGCTTCAGCGGGCGCGAGTTGCGCTCGAAGAGCTGTACCCCGAGTGTCTCCTCGAGCTGCTGAATCTGCCGGCTCAAAGGCGGTTGAGCCATATGGAGTCGCTGAGCGGCTCGCGTGAAATTGCGTTCCTCGGCGACCGCTACGAAATAGCGAAGATGCCGGAGTTCCATTTCAATACCCCCTAGATATAGCCCGATACTAAATCAGTGTTGGACGAGCCTTTCTGACGTCAATTATCCTGCTTTTACGCTCTGTTCAACGCCCGATTATACCTTTCGAGCATTTAGGGAATCACGTTGAAACAGGGGTTAACCCCCACAAAAGCACAAAGATTCTGGAGAAGACAATGACGAAAGTTTTCGATACGACGGAAGTGCAGGACTTGCTGAAGGCTGCGACAAACGTCGGTAGTCAGGACGGCAATACTCGAGCCAAACAAATCGTTAGTCGCCTGCTAGGTGATCTATTCAAAGCGATCGACGACCTCGATATGACGCCCGATGAAATCTGGGCCGGCGTCACTTATTTCAATAAGCTTGGCCAAGATGGCGAAGCGGCATTGCTCGCTGCTGGCCTCGGTTTAGAAAAGTACCTCGACATTCGCATGGATGCCGCGGACCAAGAAGCCGAAATCAATGGCGGCACGCCGCGGACCATCGAAGGTCCGTTGTATGTCGCCGGTGCGCCGGTACTTGATGGCGTCGCCAGGATTGACATCAATCCCGATCAGGACGCAGGGCCCCTGGTCATCCACGGCACCGTGACCGGCACGGACGGCAAACCCGTGGCGAATGCAATTGTGGAGTGCTGGCACGCCAACTCGAAGGGCTTTTATTCTCACTTCGACCCGACGGGGGCGCAGAGCGAATTCAATTTGCGCGGCGCGGTCAAGACCGGCGCCGACGGCAAGTACGAGTTCCGTACGCTTATGCCCGTTGGTTACGGCTGCCCGCCGCACGGCGCGACCCAGCAACTGCTGAACGTACTCGGTCGCCATGGCAACCGGCCGGCGCACGTGCACTTCTTCGTCAGCGGTGACAATCACCGCAAGCTGACCACGCAAATCAATATTGAAGGCGACCCGCTGATTTGGGACGACTTTGCCTACGCTACTCGCGAGGACTTGATACCGCATGTGGTCGAAAAGAGCGGCGGCGGCGCGCTCGGTTTGAAGGATGACGCGTACAAGGAGATCGAATTCAACTTCGTGTTGAGTCCGTTGGTTCAGGGCAAGGACAACCAGGTTGTTCAGCGCCCCCGCGTATCAGTCACGGCGTAATTGCCATAAGCGGCGGTTTGAATAGCGCCGCCGCTTATTTCTCCGCAGAAATCATTGTCGCCGATGCAAGGGCTCCCTGTTTGGAGCTCGCATAGGGAGAGCCCGCATGTCCGCAATTATTGAAAAGTCCAGGCAGTTGGATGAACTGCTTCATACCGCCGTCCAGGATGATAAGCAGACCGGTGTATTTCGTTGCCGCCGGGATATTTTCACCAACGCCGATTTGTATGAGCTGGAGATGAAACACATCTTCGAAAGCAACTGGGTATATCTGGCGCACGAAAGCCAAATTCCCAATAACAACGACTACTACACCACATGGATCGGCCGTCAGCCCATTGTTGTCACCCGCGATAAAAGCGGCGAATTGCATGCTGTTATTAACGCCTGCGCTCACAAGGGTGCGATGTTGTGCCGGCGCAAGCATGGCAACAAAGGCAGCTTCACCTGCCCGTTCCACGGCTGGACTTTCGCCAACACCGGCAAGCTGTTGAAGGTGAAGGATGAGAAGACCACGCAGTATCCGATTCAATTTAATTTAAACGGCTCGCACGACCTGAAAAAAGTCCCGCGTTTCCAAAGCTACCGGGGCTTCCTCTTCGGCAGCCTCAACGCCGACGCCATACCGCTTGAGGATTACCTTGGCGAAACCAAAGTCATCATCGACCAGATCGTTGACCAGGCGCCTGACGGGCTGGAAGTGTTGCGTGGCAATTCCTCGTATATCTACGATGGCAATTGGAAAATGCAGATGGAGAACGGCTGCGATGGCTACCACGTCAGCACCGTGCATTGGAATTACGCTGCGACGATGGGGCGTCGTAAAGACGATGGCACCAAGGCGGTCGATGCGAATGGCTGGAGCAAGTCCGTAGCCGGCGTGTATGGCTTCGACCACGGGCATATCCTGCTCTGGACCAATTCGATGAACCCGGAAGTGCGTCCGGTTTATCACCAACGCGAAGAAATCAAGGCGCGGGTCGGCGAAGCAAAAGCAGAGTTCATCGTCAATCAAACTCGCAATTTGTGCTTGTATCCGAACGTGTTTTTGATGGACCAATTTAGTACCCAGATTCGCGTGGTCCGCCCATTGAGCGTTAACCAGACTGAAGTCAGCATCTTCTGCTTCGCGCCGAAGGGCGAGAGCGCAGCCGACCGCGCCACCCGAATTCGCCAATACGAAGACTTCTTCAACGTCTCGGGAATGGGCACCGCTGATGACCTCGAGGAATTCCGCGCTTGCCAGGCTGGCTACGCCGGCACCACTGCGTTGTGGAACGACCTGTCTCGCGGCGCTCCATTGTGGGTCGAGGGTCCGGACAAGAACGCAAACAACATGGGTCTTACGCCCCTCATCTCGGGCGAGCGCAGTGAAGATGAAGGTCTCTTCGTCACCCAGCACGAGTACTGGGTAAAGGTGATGCGCGACGCCCTGAAGAAAGAACAAGGGGAGGCAGTGGCATGAGCTTCGACTATCACACGATATGCGCCGTGCTATATCGCGAGGCGCGCCTGCTCGATGACCGGGAGTGGGATGACTGGCTCGCTTGCTACACCGAGGACGTCACCTATTGGATGCCGGCGTGGGATGACGACGACCGGCTGACCGATGACCATGAGAGCCAGATTTCGCTGATGTATTACCCGGACCGTGGTGGCCTGGAAGACCGTGTGTTTCGCATCAAGACCGAACGCAGTGGCGCTTCGATGCCTGAACCCCGGACGAGTCACAACGTTACCAATGTAGAAGCGCTGGCCGAACGCGGCAACGAAGTTGACGTGCGTTACAACTTCAACACGCAAAGCCACCGCTACAAGATGACCGACTGTTTCTTCGGCACCACGTTCGTTACCTTGCGCCAGGTTGGAGACAACTTGCTGATTTCGAACAAGCGGATTGCGTTGAAGAACGACTATATCCGTCAGGTACTGGACGTGTACCACGTCTGATTTGCGCGTCGGCAAGCTATTAGCAGTAGAGGAGACACTATGTCGAGCTACAACATTGCACTGAACTTCGAGGACGGCGTTACCCGCTTCGTCGTATGCAAGCCGGGTGAGAAAGTACTTGATGCGGCCTTTCGCGCAAAAATCAACTTGCCGATGGATTGCTCCGATGGCGTGTGCGGTACGTGCAAGTGCCGCGCCGAGAGCGGCCGCTACGACCTTGGCGACGATTATATTGAAGACGCGCTAAGCGACGATGAAAAGAATAGCGGCCTCGTGCTCACGTGCCAGATGGTTCCGCAAAGCGACTGTGTCATTGCTGTGCCGGCATCTTCCGCTGTATGCAAGACCGAGAAAAGCAAGTTTGTCGCGACGGTAACCAAGGTCGAACCGCATAACGACGCGGCTGTCGTTCTCGAGCTGGACGTGGACACCGCGGCACCCGTGTTCCTGGCGGGCCAGTACGTCAGCATCGATGTTCCTGGCAGTGGCCAACATCGTTCGTATTCCTTCTCATCGGCGCCTGGCGAGACAAAAATCAGCTTTCTGATTAAGAAGATTCCCGGTGGTGTCATGACTACCTGGCTCGACTCTGCACAGCCTGGCGACAAGGCAGAGCTGACCGGTCCCCTTGGCAGCTTTTATCTGCGCGCCGTTGAGCGGCCGCTGTTATTGCTCGCTGGCGGTACGGGACTCGCACCGTTCTTGTCGATGCTGGAGGTGCTCGCGCGAGCTGACTCGAAACAGAGGATCCACCTAATTTATGGTGTGACCCGCGACCTCGACCTGGTACAAGTCGAAGCAGTCGATGCCTATACCAAGAAGCTGCCGAATTTCAGTTACGCCACCGTCGTAGCCGAGGCGAACTCGACCCATCCCCGCAAAGGCTGGGTGACGCAGCACATGCCGGCCGACGCGTTAAATGATGGGGACGTTGATGTTTATCTTTGCGGGCCGCCGCCCATGGTCGACGCGGTGCGTAAGTATTTCGACGACAACGGCGTGAAGCCTCATAGTTTCCACTATGAGAAGTTCACACCTAATGCAGAGCCGGAGACCGCATGAACACGCAACGATTCACGGGCAAGGTCATGGTCGTCACCGGCGCCGCCCAGGGCATCGGGCGCGGCGTGGCACTGCGTGCGGCCGCGGAAGGTGCCAGAGTGCTCTTCGTTGACCGGGCCGGCTTCGTCGCCGAGGTCGCCGCCGAGGCGAAAGGGGCAGAGACAGCAGGTTTCGTCGCAGACCTTGAGACATACGAAGGGGCGGCGTCAGCATTGGCGTTCGCAGCTCAGCAATTTGGGGGCATCGACATCCTGGTGAACGGCGTGGGCGGTGCAATTCGCATGCGTCCCTTTGCCGAGTTCGAGCCCGCGCAGATTGACGCCGAAATCCGCCGCTCATTGATGCCCACCTTGTATGCCTGCCATGCAGTGCTGCCGCATCTGCTCAGGCGCGGCGGCGGCACCATCGTCAACGTGTCCTCCAATGCCACGCGTGGCATTCGCCGCGTACCGTATTCGGCTGCCAAGGGCGGTGTCAACGCCATGACGCAGTCGTTAGCAATGGAATACGCTGAGCACAACATTCGCGTGGTTGCGACTGCCCCGGGCGGGACCGATGCCCCGCCGCGCCGTATCCCGCGTAACACCGCGGGCGACAGCGAGCAGGAAAAGGCCTGGATGAGCGAAGCGGTGAAGCAGGTCACCGAATCGACTTATCTCAAGCGCTACGGCAGCCTCGATGAACAGGTGGCGCCCATCCTGTTCCTGGCTTCAGACGAGGCTGGGTACATCACCGGTTCGGTGTTGCCGGTCGCCGGCGGCGACACAGGCTGAGCCCCGCCCTTTCACCTTGACGATTATCCGAATAGTGACGGCATATTCGCGCGGACCTACAGACGTAGGTGGAGATTAGACTTCAAGCCCGAAGGTGCGCGCGCTTCGAGCGTTGTATCACGGGCTGTGCGGCTCACCCAAATCGCGAATCACATGGGCGGTACGACGCCGTTTTTCTCGACGAGGATCCGTTGCGCCGTAAATTGGCCACCGGCGGCTGGGGCGGCCGTGGCAATGACCTTCTTGCCGACGGTGAGGTCGGAGCGATCCGCGGAAATGAATGACACGACCGGTACGTTGGCCGGTACGGTCACCGTGTTCGTGCCGCCCTTGTACGATAGTTGCAGGACATTTCCGCTCGTCGACTTCACCACGGAATCGACATTGGCGTTCGTCATCGTGCTGTTCGGACCCAGGTCGAACGCGCGGTGCCCCTCGCCGGTACCACGCGCGGATTCGTCGAACACGTGCACTTCCGTGGCCGTCATCTCGCCGTTCACGCCAGTCGTGGCCGCGGTGCCGATAAAGGAGCCGGGCTTGATGTCGGATAACTTGATCCTTTTCACGGCGCTAATCTGCACATCGGGGGGGAGCGTGATCGAGACCGTGTCGCCGCTGTTGCGATGGACAACCAGCGTATTGTCGTTTAGCGAGACGATGTCGCCCCGGATGCGGGTGATCTTCGGCGCAGGAGCCTGCGCCAGTGCGGCGGTGCTGGAGACCGCCATGACGATGATTGCGATGCCGATTGTCGAGCGAGTGAACATGTGCGTCCCGTGATATGCAATGAGTGACAGTGCGCGGCTCCCGTTGAGCGGCTGCACGCAGTGAGCGTACTCGTTTCAGCTTGCAATCACATGTCAGGGAGGCTTTGGGCTTCGTGATTTGCCAAGCTCATTCAAAAGCAGCCATCGGTGTCTTCTCGACACCGGCCTGACCTACGCAGCAGATCACCTCCGCTCGGCCGCGCGACTATTCAGGCCGGGTTGGAAGCGGGCCAAAAAATATCGACTTCAGCTTCTGACGGCCAATGACCCGTGCCAATTCCACGATCACGCAGTACATGAGGATGAGGGTAGCCAGCAAGATCTGGATCGCCCAGAAGCGCGGCCAGCTCAATTCAACCCACAAATTGTGATTCGCCGCCGCAATGCTCGGTGCTTCCTTCCAGTAATCGAAGAGACGCTCCAGGAAATGGACAACAAGTGCGACAAGTGTATAAATCAAAGTCTTCCATCCGACGTTCCATACAAGCGGTTTGTCAGGGAAGCGGTTGATAAAAGGAAGCATGTCAGCGACCAGCACGGACTTGCCGAGCACAAGAGATGCGATCAATACAGACGCTGATGCGGGAATCGAAACGCCCGTCCCTCTGATCATGAGGGCGCGTATGAGTGCAACAATGTGCAGAATGACGAAGAAGAAGATCGTCGGCGGGATCGCCTTTTTGAACTCGTCCTTGAGTCTGATTATCAGGGTAGTCACGACGCAGTCCTGTCAAGTAACCTGTCACATCGAAAGCCCGAGCCGTGCCAATCAACGCAGCGTGTAAGTGCGAAAATCCAAAGCAGCATGTTGCCTCCAATGGTGACCGGCGAAAGTCGGCATTCATCGCGGCGACCAGTAGGAGCGTGTTTAACTGCTACCCTTCCAGCGAATGAAGAAGCCTCGTAAGATCCTGCGCTTGAACGCGAATGATCCCTCCTCGCGGACTGTCGATATCCGCTATCAAAGCAAGCGATAACGCGACCGTGACGGGAAGAACGGTAATGAGCAGGCCCTTGCGCACATTTCCCTTGGCACCGTATCCCTGCACAGCGCAGCCAAATAGTGCAATCAAGATCATGAGAAACCATGCGCCGAGGGGAATATGGTTTATACGTGCTGCCTCGGAATAATCTTGAGAATTGAGCACGTCGTTCATCCCCGCGACAACAAGCGCTCCAATTGGCGTTGGCTTGTCTTGCGCTACCTGAGTGGCGAGGCGCCAAAGTTCCGTTTGAAGCGCTGCCGTATCTCGGCCAATGCTGGCGAGTTCCTGCGGGTTACGCGTCCCGAAGTCGGCTAGTCTGAGCTTCGTGTAGCTGATGAGATGGGCCTTCATCTTTGCGCTGACAATAGGGTCAGCTAAATCCGATCGCGCATATTCGGTTCCAATCGCGTTGGCCTCGCCTTCCTCCAACGTCTTGCGCAGATCGTAGCGGCCTACCGCCATTGACAGGCTAAATCCAACGAGGAGCGCGAGCAACGTCAACGTAGAGGTCTGGATAATGGTGAAATCCTCGCGGTCCTGTTCGGACAGCACGGCGATACGCCGTAGGACAAACGCACCAAACGCAACTGCGGAGACAAACAGTGCGAAAAGCACTATGAAAAGAACCGCTGGATGATCGACGAACGCTGCCATACGTTCCGTACCCTATGAAGCCTGAATAGCGAGCCGCCTGAGCATTGCGCCCACGATCAGCGTGTTGAATTTGACGTCATGGCGCGTGCTTGAATAGCAACACTCATTAGGCTAGCCACGACAAGTGTCATCGAGATCCGTAACGGCAGTTCAAGCTGGCTCAGGAGGCGCATACCAATTTTCATGAAGTATTCCTATGTAGTTCTCATTGCGCGAGGTAATGACGCCTTCAAATTGACCAGCGTGTCACATGCCTTGACACGTGGTCACGTCGCTTTAACGGTCGGCGATGACCAGAGGAGACCGCTGCCCCTGATTCCACAATCGATGAAATCAAGTAGAACGTCGCATAGGGCGCAGATAACTTTAAGCAGAAAGGTAACTAACCACATCACTGTGTTTCACCCGCGACGGTTCACTTGAAGGTACCAATAGTAGTTTCGCAGGCAATTTGCAACTGTTTTTCAACCGGTTTCAATGTAAAAAATTACCACGAGACGATAGATCTTTGCCCGAATCCGGAAATTTTAGCTTCATACAATTCGCGATGCTTTCCGTTTGCAAAACGGGGTTTCCTTGCTGATGTGATTGACTAACAGGCCGGTGAAATATCGGTCGTTGATGCGCTCAGATGCATTACGACGGATGCCGGGTTCGCACTTTTGAAACGCGGAACACGTTTTCGGGCCCTCCACGTTGCTCGCGGGTTCACGATATCGGGGTTACTCGTTGCTTCCTACCCCTCGACCCGCAAGTGTGCGCATACGCGTCAAGTTGTAGCCGACCTGCGTCAGCACGAAGAGCTGGTCTACGCGTTCAAGTCCTCGATACATCGCTTGTCGAATTCGTCCGCGAATCTATCGAGCCATGCGGCGCATATATCAGGCCCTTTATCGCTAAAAGCCACGAGCTCGAATTTGCTTACCATCGATAACCGATACCAGCCAAAATGACGTCAGTGTCACGGTCATACCGCGTGACCACACGATTCCACGTGAGTCTGGCAGACCAGTGTTTCGTGACCCGATATGCGCCTGAGATTGAAATCAACACTGAAAACTGATGTTCACCCGGCCCGCTTGCAACGTCTTTCATCAGTGCCTCATCGATAACGTCAACATGCATCATTTCCCCAATGACAGGAGACGTCTCACCGGATTCCGTGGTTGAACATGGACGATCCCCCACCCGGACTGTCAATGTCCGATATCAGTGCAAGCGAGAGCGCCACCGTCACTGGCAGCGCGGCAACAAGCAGCCCTCTCCGCAAGCTGCCTTTCGTACCCGGTCCCTGCACAAGGCGCAACCGAATAGCGCAATGAGGATCATGAGAAACGAAGCTCCTGGGCAAATGCGATAGGTCCGCGCTACCTGAGTCGCGGGACTCCACAATTCTGACATGAGTTCGCCGGTCTCCCGTCCGATGCGTTCACGCTCTTTCGGGCGTACAGATAGACAGACAGTGAATCAGGCGGCAGCGCAAACCAAACTCGTAATCGAGCATAAAACCGTGACCATTCGCCGACCAATAACTGTTCTCATCCAAAAATGAAACACCCCGAGCGCACATAATTCGAAAAAAATTTTAACCAAGGCGCTTTTTTCGCCAACGGATTTCCGCCTTCCAGCGCAGACGAGCGTGAACCAAACCGCGGGAGGCTATTTCCTTCGACTTGAACGAAGTGATAGACGGCGAGACCACGCTCTATCCGATGGGATACTGCGTGTGGAATCTGCGAAGCTTCCAATAAAAAGAGCCCAGCTGTTCCGCCTTGGCACGCTCGCTGTATCAGCTAAGTTGGCGACGTTGCCAACCGATCGGAGTCGCTATGCGGCCGATCGAGGTAAGCCTGGAGGGTGGGGAAACGAGTGAGACTGAAGCGACGATGGTTGCCGTGGAGGAACGAAAAGACCGGAACGTCACCGGCCTGAGACTTGCACCTGCCGAGGGTCACGCCTTGTTCGCTGAGGTTCAATCATAACTGGCGTCGGAGCAAACTACCGGCGACGAGGCTGGCCAAGCAAGTGACCGTTACACCGCGTAGCGATTGCGCCACTTCAAGCCGCTCTCGGTATCGCTCGCCGGACGGTATTCACAGCCTACCCAACCCTGATACCCCAGCTCGTCGATACGTCGAAACACGTAGTCCCACGCAATCTCGCCGGTTCCGGGTTCATTGCGTAGCGGCGCGTCCGCGATCTGCATATGCGCAATCAAGGGCATCACTGCTTCCATTCGACGCGTCACATCGCCTTGCGATATCTGGCAGTGGTAGACATCGAATTGCAAGCCGAGATACGGCGATCCAATCGCCGCGATAACAGCGGCTCCCTGCTCCTGCGTCTGGAGGAAGAAGCCCGGAGCGTCGTGCTGATTGACTGCCGCTAGCGACAACCGCACGTTCGCCTGTCCGGCGAGTTCGGCGGCCCACGCGATATTCGTCAAATAGACCGCGAACGCAGCGTCGCGGGACGTTCCAGCCAGCTGGATTCCGGCCATCACATGCACCAGGCCGCATTCGAGTCCGACCGCATAATCGAGCGCCTTTTTAACGGAGTCACGGAACTCCTGTTGACGTCCCGGAAGGCAGGCAAGTCCGGATCCCGCACCGCTTGCCGGATCGCCAGTCGGCGTATTGATCAGAACCTGTGTCAGGCCATACGCTTTAAGCAGCTCCCTGAGCCGGGGAACGGAATGCTCATACGGTGAGGCATATTCAACGGCCGTGAATCCCGCATTCGCGGCAGCGCTGAATCGCTCGAGAAACGGGCGCTCGGTAAATAGCCACTTCAGGTTCGCGCATAGACGCGGCATGGTCCACTCCAATGATGGTCCAGTTTCATTCAAAGACCGCTGCCCACAAACTGCTGCAACTCTTCGGTTCTCGGTTGCCGCAACATGTCGCCATTGCCTGTTTCCCAAACGATGCCTTGATTCATAAACACTAGCTGATCCGCAACTGAGCGGGCGAAGGCCATTTCATGCGTGACAATCACCATCGTCATGCCGTCCGCTGCGAGCTTCTCGATCACGCGCAGCACTTCGCCCGTCAGTTCAGGATCAAGGGCAGAGGTCACCTCATCGAACAGCATCAGGCGCGGCTCCATGGCAAGCGAGCGTGCGATCGCAACGCGCTGTTGCTGGCCGCCCGACAACTCCGATGGATAGGCATTCGCCTTCTCGAACAAGCCGACCTGATTCAGCACGCGCAACGCCAGATCCGTCGCCTCTTTCAACGGTAAACGCCGTACCTTTCTCGGCGCAAGCGTGATGTTTTGCAGTACGGTCAGATGCGGAAACAGGTTATAGCTTTGAAATACGATACCCACGTCCCGTCGCAGCGCGCGCAGGTCAATGTGGGCGTCATGCAGCGCGCGGCCGCATACATGCAGTCGCCCTTCGTTAATAGCCTCTAGACCATTGATGCACCGTAGCGCGGTGCTTTTGCCGGAGCCCGAGCGACCGATCAGCGATATCACCTCGCCGCGCGAGACATTCAGGGAAATGCCCTTGAGCACTTCGATTTCGCCGTAGAATTTCCTGACCTTCTCGAACCGAACCATCGAATCGGTTGCTTCGTTTTCTTCGTTTGCCATGACATCTCCTGAGTTCAAGCCTGCCTTACGATTCGCTCAAGCCTGAGGCTCAGGACCGACAAGGGATAGCACATCATGAAATAGAGTCCGGCTGCTATCGTGAAGATCACGAACGGCTGGAAGGTTGTGTTGTTGACCACTCGAGACGAGTACGTGAGCTCCGACATGCCAATGACGACCGCATACGAAGTGTTCTTGACCAGCGCCACCACAAATCCCACGGTGGGCGGGATGGAGATCCGCAACGCCTGCGGAAGAATCACGTATTGCATGCGTTGCACATAGCTCAATGCCAGAGACTCGCTCGCTTCCCATTGCGTCGACGGCACGGATTCGATCGATCCCCGCCATATCTCACCGAGATAGGCCGCCGCATTCACCGTCAACGCAAGTGCCGCAGCCACCAGAACAGGCACGGTATATCCGCCGATGCTGATGCCGAAATACACGACGAACATGGTGACCGGCAGAGGAATTGCCTGATTGATCTGCACATACAGACCTGAGGCGCGTTTGAGCCAGGTATGCCGCGACACGCGTGCAAGCGCGATTGGAATGCCCAGCAGCACACCTCCTGCAACACCCAGCATGGACAGCACAATCGTCCAGCCGGCGCCTCTGAAGATATAAAAAAACTGTTCAGGAGTCAGATTGAATAGCATGATGTCTCACAGCGGGGAGCGGAGCGCGCGAAGGCGCGGAAACAGCATGGCTGCGCTCGCCAGCATCACAAGGCGCATCAGTGAAACGATGATCAGGTAGATCACCGCGACCACGATATAAGCTTCAAAGCCGCGGAACGTGAACGACTGAATCAGGTCCGCCGCGCCCGTCAATTCGTCAGCGGAGATCTGGGACATGATCGAGGTCGCCAGCATCATCAAGACGAACTGGCTGACCAAGGCTGGATAGACGCGTTCCACCGCTTGGGGCAACTCGATATGCCAGATCATCTGGCGGCGGCTCATCGCCAGACAGGATGCTGCCTCGAGCTGGCCTTTAGGGATAGCCTCGAATCCGGCGCGCATGATCTCCGCGGTGTAAGCGCTCACATTGACAACCAGAGCGATGACCGCTGCCGCCAACGCGGAGATCCGAAAGTGCAAAGCCGATAAACCGAAAAATAGCCAGAAAACCTGAATGATCAGCGGCGTATTTCGAATCAGTTCCACATAGGTCTTGATGGCTCTGGCGAGATTGACCGGTCCGTAGATACGCCCGAGCGCGCACAGCGTACCCACGGCAAAACCCGGCAATATGGAGAGTAAGGTCATGCGTAGTGTCAGCCAGACACCGCGCAGTAGTTCGGGCCAATACTGCAGCAAGAAACTGAAATCAAACTTGTAGATCATGACTACCTCATCGGCTTATTATCAGGATTGCTATTTAAATAACTGATATTTAATCTAGAGAATCTCAAGACCGAACCGGCGATACTCGCGTTGCGCATCTTCCGAGACCAGCAGGGAGACCAGCTTGATCGCTGCCTGGTTGTCCAGAGCAGTGCAAAACAGCGCGACCGAGAAATCGGTGGTGTGCTGAATCTCCGCGGGCAACGGTCCGACCACATCAACACCAGCAACGGTTGCGAGTTCGCTCAACTGTTGCACGGCAATATCGGCGGTTCCTGTCAACAACGCCTCGGCTATCAGCCCCTTGTCGATAATTGTCGATCGCGAATTGATTTCGTCGGCAATGCCCAGCTTTTCGATGAGTGCCGCGAAGTAGATACCACTCGCACCTGTGCGCGAATAGGCAACGGAACGCGCATTGAGCAAAGACTGCGTGAAGCCCGACACCGTGGAGATGTCGGGCTTGGGCGCACCTGCGCGCACCGCTACACCCGCTCCGGTACGCACTAGCGGCACACGCCCCCGTTCGCTCACTATTCCCGCCTCAATGAGTTCGTCGATGTTCCTGTCGATTGCGACGATCACATCGCCGCGCTCGCCGCTCTTGATCCTCGTCATCAGAATCGATGTCGGATCGAACTTGACGATAAGCTTTATCTTCGTCGCGTCCGTATAGGCAGGCACGATGAACTCGTCCACGACACCCTGGATGACCAATGCACTCAAAAGTGAAACCGCGTTATTGCCAGACTTGGCGGGGGTTGACATGGTGCTCCCTAGTGACGTATCCGTGACATATACTGGCACGCGTCAAAATCGCGGTCAACACTTTAAGTGACGGAAATTGCTATGGTTTTTACGATTGAAAGATGACCTAGGTCAGCCTCCTTGTGGAAGCACAAGGAGGGCATGCGGACGCTTTGGACGGATTGAGAAAACGACCGGGCGGCGAATGCCGTGCCCGGTTAAGAGCGAGCTTTAGCTGTGCTCTTCCAGCGGCTGAAGCAGGATGGGAAATGGATCGACCGTCTTACCGGCAAGAATGTGGACGAACCGCTCTTGTGTCGCGCGCGCGTGCTCGGGAAGAAGCTCGACCAGTGCGGCGCGGTCTTTGTTTCTCACGATTTCGATAATGCGGTCGTGTTCGTCCAGGTTGCGCTTGAACTGTTCGTCTTGCTGGCCTGGTTCGGCCGCTGCTTCGAGCTTGTAAAGATGCACGAGAAGTCGCCGGACATGCCGATGCGTCGATTGAGCGAATTCATAAAAAAAACTGTTCCCAACTGATTGATTCATGCGCATATGAAACTGCTCGTTCAACGCCGTGATGTTCAGATACCGGCGATCCCGCACTTCCTTGCGATACCGCTCCTGGATAGCGGAAAGATCGTCGGCAAGCGTCGCCTCGAAACGCAACAATTGCCCTAGAATATTTTCTGCCAGTTGATGCGCGACGAGAATCTCACCTATCTCTTCGAAGTCGAGCTTGCGAACAAATGTGCCACCGCGGTTTGGCACAATATTGACGAAACCTTCCGCGACCAGCCTGTTGATCGCCTCGCGCGCCGGTGTTCGGCCGAGCAGGAAATTGTTGAGCAGAAGCGGCTCATCGATCCGGCTTCCCGGCGGAATTGTCAGATCGATGATACGGGACCGAATGGCATTGAGCGCTGCATCAGTCTGCGACATCCCGAGCTCGGGGCTGGCGGCCTCCTCTTCCACGTCTGCCTTCGCGCGTTTCGTGGCACGGACATCGGGGCTCGTCTTGGCAACCTCTTTAACGCGAGAGGGTTTGGTGCGGGATACAGCGGCTTTGCGTGTTGCCATAATTTCCTCTTCTGCGATCAGGCCTCGCTGCACTTCACCGTAGCGTAGATTTTTCACGCCGAACGTTACAAGTGGCTCCGCCGTCCCGATCTGTCGTCAGCACGCGATCTGTTGGACCGAGCATCCGCTCCAAGGGATTGAGGAAGCACTCGGCTCGCAGCGAAATCGTTTTAGCGATAACCATTTCCCCGGCATTTCACGGTGTGTTGCGGCTTGATCGGATCATACATTATGGCGTTATTGCCGGAAAAGTTAGTTGAACGAGATCGTTGCATAACCGATCAGCGTATGGCGGCAATCAACTCCACTTCAACGCAAGCGTCGTGGGGCAACTCCGCCACGCCAACGGCACTGCGCGCGTGCCGGCCGGCATCGCCGAGCAGTTCAATAAACGTTTCCGATGCTGCGTCGATTACATTAGGCTGGCCATTGAACCCTGGCGCGGATGCGACGAAGCCCGTGATTTTCAGAATCCGAACGATCCGGTCTCGTCCCCCCAACTCTCTTTCCAGCGCTGCAACACATGCCTCGGCGCAAAGCCGCGCGGCGGCGCGAGCCGAAGCCACGTCGACCTGAGCGCCAACCTTGCCTCGATACTCAATCTCTCCGTTCTTCCTCGGCAATTGTCCGCTAAGAAATCCAAGCCCATTGTGCACCGTCAAAGGTGTCACATAAGTGCTAGGCTGCGGCGCAGAAAATATGGAATTTTCCAATCTGGAATCCTAATTAGATAGATAAAAACGGATGACACAAGGCATGCCCGATCAGTTCATCACCGTCTTCGACAACGGCACACCAAAGTACTTTATATAGATGTCGTTGAGCTTGCCGTTCTTCAAATTCTTGCCCACCCAGTCATTAAGCCACGCCAGTAGTTGCGGATCGTCCTGACGCAAGCCAATGCCGAGCGGATCTTCACTCATTCTGAACTGCAATTCGAAATGCTGATTAGGACTAGCTTGCTTGACCGCAATGGCGTCGGCGAGCGATGCCGCAAAGATGCTTTGCTGCCCGGATGAAACCGCTGTTCTGGCTGTTGCTTCATCGAGGTATCGAACGATCTGCACGTCCTTGACATCTTTCTCTTTGATGACGTTAGTCAGGTCCAGGTCCGCCGTGTTGCCTCGCGCCACAGCAACCGACTTCCCGGCCAGATCAGCCGGCGTCTTGATGCTGTCCTTACCCGGCGCGAGAATCAGGATTGGCTCCGTTGCATATGGACGCGTGAACGAGATCACCTTCTTCCGATCATCGGTGATGGAGAACGACGCAATGACAATGTCCGCCTTGTTGGTCAGCAGGAACGGAATGCGGTTGGGACCGTTCACCGACAAGACCTGAAGCTTGACGCCAAGGTCACTGGCGATGAGCTTCGCGATATCGAAATCAGTGCCTGTTTGCTCGGCTTTCGTGTCGAGCATTCCATAGGGCGGATGCGTGAAATCGATCGCAACAACAATGGTGCCCCGGTCCTTGATCGCCTTCAGCGTATCCGCCGCGAGGGCCGCGCTGGCATTCATGACAAAGGTCGCACCTAATAGCATGCAGGCGGCTAATTTTCGAACGTTCATGGCTTTTCCTTTGAGGTTTGGCTGATTCGCCGCTTGTGCGGTATTGACGACCCATTGAAGGCCGACGATTAATTTATGGCTCACTGCCGGACCAACCCTCCATGCGTGAACAGCGAGGCCCATTCACGTATCCGTTACATATACTGTCATGGGTAAAAAAGCCGGTCAAGCGCGAGAGAGCGATCATTTGCGTAACTTCCATCGAGGCAAATACGGTGTAGAAACCTGCAGGCAGTCGATGGCGAAAACAAAAATTTTCCACAAGTAGCCGGTCAATACATCACGAAAAATGAGTTGGCTCCTTCAGAAAAATCTCTACTGCCAAAGTGCTGCACGACACAGTAATGCCCGCATATCGGATCAACAGTTAGCTCCAAGGTCGACAAGTTGCTGCAAACGCCGCACGGCCGTCGCCGGTGCGCTAAGCACTGGATTGCTAATGCGTTGCTGAACCAGGGTCGTCGCCCGCGATGTCGAGAAATGAGCGAGCAGGACCACATCGCAATGGGCAAGCTCGGGCGCTCGTTCGGCGATCAGCCGGTCGTGTGCCTGCTCCTCTCCTTTGCGCAGCAGATCGATGGCATCGTCGACCACGATGATTTCCAGTCTCGCCGATGACCCGCGTCGTGCGGCTTCCTCGGCGAACTCTGCTTCCATCGTGACCACTGCAGGGGCGAATGTCGCGAGCATGCCGATCTTGTTACCGTACTCAAACGCGGCGCGAAACATTGCTTCGTTGGGCTTGAGCACCGGGACCGGCAACTCCGACGCGGCTCTTTCGATCGCAGGCCCGAACGCGGAGCAAGTCGCGAGGATGCCGTCCGCGCCGGCCCTATGCGCGTAGTGCACGAGGTCAACGAAGCGTTCAACTAAACTCTGCGAGAGGTCATGCGTTTTCGCCCGTTCCGCGGTCAGGCCGTCGTCGAGCAGATTGACCAGTTCGGCCTCGCCCCATGCCTCTGAAAACGCGTGATGAATCGGCGGCATGGCGACGGGCGTAGCATGGATCAAAACAATTCGAGGCGATCGCTTCATGGTCATCGGGCCTCCGTTACCAACGCCGCGATCTCGTCGATCACCGCAATGTGGTTATCGAGCGGCAAGCGGTCGATGGTCATCTGCAATTGCCCCAGACGGTCCACCCTGCTGTCGTCGATTGCCTGGCCGACGTGCACCGCGGCATCGAGGATCGTGAATTCCATTTTGCCGTTGAAGTGCTTGAGCAACTTCGGCGCGAGATCGGGACGAAGATGTGCGGTCGCGCCAAGTAAGCCATACGCCCCCCAGTTGGAGACGCCCGCCACGATAAGGTAATCGGCTGGCGTGGTGGCGGCGATCAACGGCCCGTTGGGAATATCGGATTCCACCAGCGACTTTGGCAGCACGCCCATGCCGATCTCGTTGCCGCCATCGCCAACGCCGATGGTCGTCCATTTCGGCTCCCATCCTTCGTCCCTGAAAAGCAGGTCCAGTGGCGCGGTGTCGTTGGAGATATCCCAGCCATGCTCGCGATGCGGCTTGCCGTCCGATCCAGGCGCGCATCGCTCGATTGCGATGATATGCGTCAGTGGTTTTTCCGAGGTTTCGAGGTGCTCGCGAAGACGCCGGACCGACGCGGCGTTCACCGACACGATTTCCAGAGCCACCTTGCCGGGCAACACGTCGGTGACGGCCCACGCAGCTTTCCCGCACGGAGCGTCCGAGATCACCGTTACCGGAATTCCCGCCTCTACCAGTCCCGCGGCGAGTTGACCCATGCCATTGAGCCCGTCTGTTTCCGGTGAAGGCGGCTCGGCGTGCCGCACAAAAAACCCACATACGATTCCCACGTGCGGCGCCGGATGTTCAGCGATGGATCTCGCGGCCTTCTCAAGGTTACCCTTCGCGAACGCGACGAGACGGCTTATATCGCGACGCACGGTACGTCCGACAACTTCTTCAATGGCATCGATCACAAGAGGCATTTCAATTCTCCGGGGTTTTTCGACTGACAGTCCTGAACTGATGGGTTTTCGTAATTTATTTAGTAATCCGTATTTCTTGAAATGAGACAATTTTTTTTGAAGATCGCAAAGTGCTAGCGGTCTAGGTGTTATGGCCGGTGCATGAGTAAAAGGTCCAGCCGATTGCATTGCGGACCCGACGGAAAATCGGACTGGTGAATCCGATCTCCCTGGATAAGCTCCCGAGCGCACTCGAGCGCATCAACAACCTGCGCGGCAACATCGAGCAAGCGCACTCCGGCTTCCGTCAATTCGAGCGATGGACGCGACCGGTCGAAAAGCGGCGCGCCGACCCAATTTTCCAGGCCACTGATTCGTCTGCTTAATCCAGACGTCGACACGTGACAACGCTCGGCCGCCCGGCCGAAGTTCCTTACCTGGCATAAGACAACGAAGTTCTTGAGATTGAGCAAATCGACCATTCCGTCCTCCCGTCACGAAATATACGTCAGGTATTTCTATCAGAATAACTCGAAACAAAACCTGTTGCGTGCAAGTTCAAGCGTCCGCCGTTGCGGATTAAGCAACGGGAGCTTTTGGGACTCTCTGCGAGGAAACGCCTTGGACGGCGGTGCATGCGAGTAGCGGCGCTTACGGCTCCGACTTATTTCCTCTTGGCGAGAGAACTCGTCGCGCAGAAGTCGCCCTAAGCAGCAGCCGGGGTTGGTAAAACATATTGGGTCTTCGCCATTACGGTTCGAAATGACAAAGTGACGAACATCCGGGAGTACATCGACACGCTTGCACTGCTGCGGGCCTCCAAAATTTGAGGTTGCAGATGACAACCCATCTCTTAGCCGTTGCTCGACGCGTCCGGCAATACTGTGTTTGCCCTTAAATGCAAAAGAGAGCATCGGCGTCTTAGTCAACTTATTCGTTGTCTCGACCGTCTTCTCGATCCATAGATGCAGCAACGGCCAGTGAAGCGTCGGGATCACGGCTTGCTGATCCGTCGTCAGGTTGCTCTAGGCGACCCGTGCCTCGCCGATGCCAATACCAGTGCGCGAAGCGCGGACCGCGCAGATCTGGCTGCGTGTTATCGGGAGTACGTCGTGACTTCGACTCCACCATCCGACTCAAAATTTGACCGGACCACCGCCGACGAGGGACCGCAGTCCCCGCAACGCCGTGCGATGTTGCGTGCGGCTGCCGCCGGGGGTGCCGGCCTGCTCGCCGTCCGGACCGCTTCGGCGCAGACGGCGGCGTCGCCTTCAGGGCAGCCCGCGACGCTCGGGCGCCAGCCGTCGTTTCAGCCTGACAGCGACGCAACGACGGCCGACGTGATCGTCGAAACCTTGCTGGCCTGGGATGTCGATCATGTCTTCGGCATGGTCGGCGACGGCATCAATCCCATCATCGAAGCGCTGCGCAGGCGCCAGGACAAGATCCGCTTCATTGGCGTGCGGCACGAAGAAGCTGCGGCGTTCATGGCATCGGGATGGGCCAAGTCAACGGGACGTCTGGGTGTCTGCGTCGCAACAACCGGACCCGGCGCCGTGCACCTGATGAACGGTTTATACGACGCCCACTTCGACGGCGCACCGGTTCTCGCCATCACCGGCCTCACCTTCCACGACCTGATCGGAACGCGCTTTCAGCAGAGCGTCGACACCTCTGCACTGATGCAGGACGTCGCGCTCTATAACACCGTTGTGACGGGTCCCCGCCATGCGCTGACAGTCACCGACATCGCCTGCCGCACCGCGCTCGGCTCGCGCGGCGTCGCGCACCTGACGGTATCGAAAGACGTGCAGGGCATGCATTTCTCTGAAGACAAAGCGTCCTCCGAAAATCACGGCTTACGGACTTCAACCGCATGGAGCCGCCCCACTCCGACACCGGCACGCAATGAGTTGCAGGCCGCAGCCGACTTGATCAACGCCGGCAACCGGGTGGCGATCATGGCGGGCCAAGGCGCGCTCGGCGCAACAGCCGAACTGGAACAGGTCGCAAGCCGGCTCAATGCACCGGTCGCCAAAGCGCTGCTTGGGCGCACCGTGCTGCCCGACGACTCACCGTTCTCCACGGGCGGCATCGGGCACCTTGGCACGGTTCCGTCCGAGGAAACCATGCATCGGTGCGATACGGTACTCATTATCGGCACGACGATGCCATGGGTCGATTCGTATCCGAAGCCGGGCGCCGCGCGCGGTGTACAACTGGACATCAAGGCCGAACGCATAGGACTGCGTTTTCCGGTGGAAGTGGGCCTTGTCGGCGACACGAAGGAGACGCTGCGCGCGCTACTTCCCCTGCTGCGTCAGAAGGACGATGCCTTTCTGCGCGACATCCAGGGAAGCGTCGTGCAGTGGAATGCGCTGCTTGATCGAGTAGCCGCGACCGAACGCACTCCACTGAGGCCGCAAAGCGTCATCCGCGCTGTCAGCGATGCATTGGCGCCAGACGCAATCGTGTGTCTGGATTGTGGGGCGAACACGCATTTCTCTGCGCGTTTCCTGACCTTGCGTCGTAACCAGCAACTTGTCGCCACCGGCATGCTCGCCACGATGGCGCCCGGCCTGCCATTTGCAATCTCGGCTCAGCTTGCCAACCCGGCGCGTCAAGTGGTGGCGATTGTCGGCGATGGTGGATTTGCGATGCTCATGGCGGAAATGTCGACGGCCGTGAAGAACGGCCTGCCGGTCAAAGTGGTTCTTCTCCGCAACGACATGCTGGCGGAAGTGGTCTTCGAACAAAAGGAGTTGGGCAACCCTGCCTATGGATGTGAACTCGGTGCTATCGACTACGCGCAGATAGCGACTGCATGCGGCGCGGAAGGTCTGCGCTGTACGAGTCCTGCAGGGCTGAAACCTGCCATCGATGCGCTGTTGCGTTCACCGCGCACAGCGCTGCTTGAGGTTCATGTTGATCCGGCAGAGCCTATTACGATGCCGGGCCATCTGTCGGTGTGACGCTGCGCGCGAAGCATAGGCGTTCGTAGTCGATAGCAAACGTCCCTGCCTCGAAGGCAACGGGCGATACAGAGGAGTACGCAGGCCAAAGTGTGTTGCCGGCGCGCAAATGAGTTGCCGAGCGTCTCGCTTACTCAATCCGGCGCTGACCATTGCTAGGCGCGGCAATCGAACCGCGACGACACGCGAAGACGTTTGCTTGAATCGACTATGACCCCCAAATAGTTGAGGTGCCGATATTCACGCGATTGCGGTGCCATTGCCATTGCCTTGCACGACGCTCTATCGTTGAACCAGGTCTCGAGCGCCCTGGAGAAGATACACAAAGCCGACAGGTGATTCGCCCTTGCACGCGTTACTGCGCACGCAACCGCATGTTGCCTATAAGGTAAGCGGCCTCGCAGCGGCGATTGAAAATCATACGGTCATTCTTGGGCCGTACGAACCCATCGACGACTACCGTGTTGCGGTCATCGACAACGCCGGCGTGCCGGTTGAGTTTATTGAAACGACGCTGTCAGACGACGTCATCTGGCATCGCGCCACGACAGGGCACAAGGCCACCCTGTATAAAGGATGAGCTGCGAGTCGTCGGTCATTGCGTTAGCTGATCCCCACGCGTTCTCTGCAATTTCGCTAAGCAAAACGGATTACCCGGGCAAGCTTCAAATACGAAGCGCCACCGTCACAACAACAAGAGCCGAGAAGATCAGCGCCGGAGCGAGATGCTTGAACGGCTCCCGGTTCCGCAGCAATGTGAAGAGCGCGCCAATCATGATCGCACCGGTCAAGGTCAGGCCTAAAACTCTGGTCTGTTGTCCAAGAAGAAGTGCCGCACTGAGCAACTCGAGAGCGCCACAGAGCAACCGGAACCATGCCGGATAACCCCAGCGTTCGAAGTCGCGCTTCACCGCGCCACGTCCCGCGAGATTGACTACCCCGGCAATCGCGAACAGAACCGCTACGATCATCGTGAGAATCGATTCGAAGGATTGAATGTCTAACGCCATCGTCATGCTCCTTTGCCCGGTTGAAAGTGCTTCTGCACAGAGAGGTCCGCGATCAGGCCGGGGCCATGGGGCTTCCACCCGAGAACTTCCCGGGCGCGCTGGCCACTTACAGTCTGATCGAGCGCCAGTGCGTCAGCGAATGGTCCAAGTGATTTACGAGCATCGTCGAGTGGCCAGGGTTCGACGCGATCGGCGCCGACCGAGGCCCGAATCGCTTCACCCATTTCGGCGACAGCAACCGCATCTTCGGCGACCACGTTGAATATCTGTCCCGCGACTCGACCGTCCCCGCTTGCCGCCCGCTCCACCGCGCTCAGGTAGGCCGTGGCGAGATCATCGACGTGAACGGCAGGCCAGTGGTTGCGACCATCACCAATGACCCTCACCGTGCCGGTCTGACGGACCATGCCGGCATGCATGCCGAAGACGCCGCCGCCGTAGCCGTGCACCATCGCCGGCCTGAGGACCACTGCGCCAATCGAGCGGCGTGTTGCCAGCGCCAGCACCTGTTGCTCCACTGCGGGCCGCCAGGCGACAAGCGGCGTCGGGTTCAGCGCCGATGCTTCAGTTGCGGGCTCACCTTCCGTATTCCCGTAGACCCATGTGCCCGACGTATAGACAAACGCCGCGCCCGGATGCAAATGCGACAGCATCGCTACGGCCGCGGCCTCATCAGCAGCCGCGGCGGAAGCGTCGTTGGTCGACGCCATGTGCACCACGCCATCGGCGGCACCGGCAGCGGCTGCGAACGACTGCGGCTCACGCAAGTCGCCAACATGCAGTTTCACGCCGAGACTTGCCAGCGAACCCGCGGCCGCCGACTTGTTGTCGCGCACGAGCGCTGTCACTTGATGGCCGAGACTAATTGCCTTGCGCGCGACCGCTTGCCCGATAAAGCCCGTACCACCCGTAATAAATAGTTCCATAGCATTCCCTCGATCTCTGGCTGAAAAATCAATAATTTCGCACGAACGAGACTAACCGGTCTCGTTTCGTCAAATCTAAACGAGACTGACCAGTCTTGTCAACTACTCGATGATCTGTTATTTATCTGACATGAACACGTCCACTCTCCCCGACCTGAGCCCGCTGCAACGCCGTAAGCGGTCCGCCATCCTCGACGGCGCCAAAGCCGTCTTTTTAAGCCAGGGTTTCGGCTTGGCAACGATGGACGATGTCGCCGCAGCCGCGGGCGTTGGCAAACAGACGGTCTACCGGCACTTCAAGTCGAAGGAGGCGCTCTTCGTGGGTCTGGTCAGCGAGATGTGCGCTCACGTGGGTGGATTTCTTGCCAGCGCTCAGGACGAGCAATCCGATGGATCACCTGAAGTCCAGTTGCGCGAGTTGGGATGGTTACTGGCACGAAGCCTTATTACGCTGGACAATCTTCGGCTTTACCGCGCCATCGTTGCCGAGGCCGAGCGTCTTCCTGAACTCGGCCAGGTGTTTTACGAGAATGGCGCAAAGGTCGTGCGTGCCTTCGCCGCAAAAATTCTGCGACAGCGATTGGACGAATCGACTGCGGCAATACGGGCAGCGACATTCGTTCAATTGGTGCTAGGCGACGCCTATCTGGAACTGTCGATTGGCTTCACGGTGCCCAATGTTGAAGCGCGCTTTGCGGTGCAGATTGACGAGGCGATAGCGGCTGCGCTTCGCTGAAGAGCACAGCCGCGCACCGGTTTCCGTACGATCCAGGCGCGTTTATAGAATTG
>NZ_CAXUPU020000032.1:0-90404 GCF_964252755.1 Caballeronia sp. LjRoot29
GAAGCGACGTTCACTGGGAGACGCAGTTGGACATTCGAGCGTCCGTAGTACTTTAGAAGCGGCCTTAAACCTAGCAGAGTCGATGGCAGTTCATCGGCCTTAGCTGCCATTGGGCCGGGCCGGGTTCTACGTCGGCAATACGGCGGACAGCTGACGATGGCGGCATCAAGCAACTCGACGGCAGCTTCCTGCATTAGCGAACTCACACTCTCGACCCTGAACCGCCCTTCAGGCCATCGTACCCCAACGACCGCTTTCGAAGTCCAGCAGGCAACCGTTCATGCGGACTGCCCCAGCCGCTCTTCGGCCTTCACGACGATCCATCTGGCGCGCAAGAAGCAAACTCATGGACAAGATGGTCGAGAGCGTCCGGCGAAAAACACAGGCATCGCCGCGCTGCGTCACGCTCTCGGGCGCGAGCGGCCTACGGTTCGAAAAAGATCGGCCAAATCCCGCCATCCTTTGGCAAACGCTGATAGAAGCCGTGTGATCAGAGATCGGTCCCGCGCTTCCACGCTGCGTCCGGTCGAGCTATAGTCTGGCGCGCCGGTCGATCTTGGCTGAATGCACATCTTCCTGTCGGAAGCGACCTTCGTTTGCCTGTTCTGAAATGCAAAAACAACCCGAACAACATTGAAAATTTTCTATGTCCTTAGCGAATCTGGATCCGAGCATCTTTGACGAGTTTAACAAGCTGGCGCAGGACGGCATCGCATCCGCAAACTTGCCGGCCGAATCTTGGATAGCGGAGCAGACCGCAATCTTCCGCGACAATTTCGGTCCCGCCGTATTGGAGCGATGCGACGGTGAGACCCTTCTGCAATTGATGCACGGCCGCCAGAACAAGGGCACGCCCTGCATGGCATACTGGCTCGAGTTCAAGCACGACGAACAGTTCAAGGGCAACGAGTTTGGCGGCATACGCGGAGGTTCTGCGTTCAAGTTCGGCATTTATCAGCGCGATGTCGACGGCGTCTGGATCACCGGCTCGCCGCAAAAGCAAGAGGTTCTTTCGCAGGAGCGTGCGACCGATATCGCACGCTCACAGCGCGACGAGCTCATCGCAGGCGCGGACGTGCTCGATCAATTTGATCCCGCAGACGCCTCCGATGCCGTCTACGAGCGTCTCAACAGGGACATGCGCGTTGTCGCGCCGACGTTGTACCGGTCGGGCTGGGCGCACAAATACTGGTTCCTAATTTTCCCCGAGAAACTCGACGGTTATCACTCGTCGCGCATTCAGCGCTACCACCTGCTCAAATTGTTTCAGTTGCCGCCAGACGGCGTCGGTCTTCGTAACGACGATGGCGCTTCCTTGTTCGTCTGCGCGGGACGTTTCGTGCAGATCGCGCGCGCGTTTTCCATGCCGGTAGCGACGCTGTGCGTTCTGCTCAACCAGCGTAACGGAGGCTTTCACCGCTATTGGAGAGTCGGCACAACGGTCGGCAGCACGGGCGACAGTCAATGGACGGACATGCGCGACGGTGGGTTCGTCTCTATCGGCTGGCTGGATGAGGTGCCCGATCTGACACTGGATCTGTCGTCGATGAAAAGATCCGAACTGAAGGAGAAAATCAGGGGCCTGCTGCTGCCTCATTCGGCCAACTCGGGTACGGCAACGCGCAAGGCGGGCGAGATCGCAAACTTTGCGAGTGGCGTGAGCGAAAACGACATCGTGCTTGCGACCGAGGGCAATGCGGTACGCGGCGTCGGGCGTGTCACCGGCGCGTATCGGTATGACGCCAGGCTGAGGTTCCCGCACACGCGCGCTGTCGAATGGCTTTCGCTCGACGAATGGAGCTTGCCTGAAATAGATGGTCCGCGGACCACGGTGTTCGAACTCGGCAAGAATCCGAACAACATCATCAAGATCGAAAAGCGTCTTTCGGAGCATCCGCTCGTGGATGTGCCCGCGACGAGGACACAGTCGAGCGCCGAAACGGACCGACCACTCGCTCCGCTCGATCCCTTCGCGACGCGGATCGACGGAATTCTCCGGCGGAAGGGTCAAGTCGTGCTTTACGGGCCACCCGGAACCGGAAAGACCTATCGCGCGCTTCAGGTCACGCGCGAACTCGCCGCGCGTCATGCGTTCAGGAAAACGTGGAGCGCGCTGAGCGATGCTGAACGCGAGCGCATCGACGGCGAGCATGGGTTGGTGCGCATGTGCACCTTCCATCCCGGATGGGGTTACGAGGATTTCATGGAAGGGCTGCGTCCGCGCGTCACCGAGAGCGGCGCGATGGTCTTCGGGCCGGAAGACGGCGTATTCAAGCGTCTGTGCGGACATGCCGCGGCGGCACCAGACCAGATTTTCTTTCTCGTCATCGACGAAATCAACCGAGGCGACTTGCCGCGCATCTTCGGCGAGCTGCTGACGACCATTGAACTCGACAAGCGCCGAACACGCGTGACGCTGCCCGTCACGCGGGCACTGTTCGCGGTGCCTCCGAACGTGTTCATGGTCGGGACCATGAACACGGCCGACCGTTCTATCTCGCTTCTGGATGCCGCGCTGCGTAGGCGCTTTGGTTTCGTCGAACTGATGCCAGACAGCACGCTGCTAAAAAATCGCCGCGTCGGCAGACTGGCTCTCGACACTTGGCTCGATGCGCTCAACAAGCGGCTGCGCGGTCACCTCAAACGCGACGCGCGCAATCTGCAAATCGGCCACTCGTATCTCATGTCGGCGACAATGACCTCGGTGGGGGACTTCGCTCGCGTGCTGCGTGACGACATCATTCCGCTGCTCGAGGAGTATTGCTACGACGACTTTTCCACGCTGAAAGACATCCTCGGCCACGAACTCGTGGATGTCGAAAATGGTCGAATTCGCGAGGAGCTATTCCTGCCGAACCGTGATAACGATCTCATCGACGCGCTTTCCTTCTCTGAGATGCAATTAGGCGCACTCGGCGAGGAAGACGAGGACCCGCTCGAGAACGACGAGGGCGAAGCCGATGCAGCGGATTCCGAGTGACGAAGAGGCGGGTCTCGGCAGGCTTACGATCGAGCTGAACGAATGGAGCGAGATCGATCCGGGGCGCAATCCGAGACTAAAGAATCTCTCATTTGAAGGCCATGCGGACTGGCGCGCGCTTGCCGAATCGCTGCGCGGGAAGATCGAAGTCTACGAGCGCTACGACGGCATCTCCATCAAGACGAAGTCCTTTGTCGGGCGCGTGGATGTGGGGCCGTTGCACATTGTGGTGCGTCCGAAGCTGCCAGCTATGCCGCTCACACGTCTGCTGCGCTATGCCTACGGTCTGCGTGATCTGCGTTTGATCGAGGAGACCCGGTCGCCTATGCACGAAGCCGGAATGCATGACCTGTTGGTCGCGCTCCTCGCGGGTGAGATCGAAGAGCTTCTGTATCGCGGCTTGTTGCGTCGATACGTTGCCACCGAGGAGCGACTCACGAGCCCGCGCGGGCAGATTCTGGTGGACAGGATCATCCGGCGAGGCGGCGTACTCGAAGCCGCGTTGCCTTGCCGCCACCATGATCGTCGCAAGGACTGGAGTCTCAATCGTGTTCTACGTGCCGGCCTGGATCATGCCGCGCGCATGACCGAGGATCGCGAGTTGCGCCGACGTGTGCAAAAGCTGACGGCCCTGTTCGGCGATGTGGGCGAAATGGCGCGGCTGAAATTCGAGGACGTCGACCGGGTCGAGAGCGCGCTGACGCGCATGACCGAGGCCAGCCAGCCCGCGCTGACCCTGATTCGCCTTCTGCTTGACATGCAGGGCGTCGAGTTTGAAACGCGGGTCGGGTCAAACAAAACGCCGGGCTTCCTGTTCGACATGAACCTCTTCTTCGAACGCTTGCTATCGCGTTTCCTCGGCGAATATGTCACCGATGCGAGGATGCTGGATCAGCAGGCTATTCGAGGCATGTTCGTCTATGCGCCGGAATGGAACGTGGCAGGTCGCAAGGCGCCGTCGCCGCGTCCCGATTACGCGCTGTTGCGCGGGAAGGAATTGCTTGGCTTTTACGACGCGAAATACCGCGAGCTATGGCGGCAGACGCTGCCGCATGAATGGCTCTATCAGTTGACCATCTACGCTCTCGCTGCGCCGTCCGAGCGCAGCGTGCTGTTATATGCGTCGATGGAGCCCGCTGCGCGTGATGAGAAGATTGAGATTCGACGTCCGTTGGCCGGTGCGAGCAGGCGCCTCGGATCGGTGATCCTACGCCCCGTGTCATTACAAACGCTCGCAGCGCTACTCGCTCCCGGCGGCGATGCCGAACGTCTGCTCGCGCGCAGGCGTTTCGCCCAGCGGCTCACCAGCGCGTCGGTCGAGGGTGAGCCTAGGCGTTGAGCCACCAAGAAATCAATGTGAAAGTGGCCGTTGCTGATCATCGGTGTGTTGGCTTCGATGCACTGAACCTTGCGTCCCCCAAGGTAGGACGGCAGGAGGGCTCGATTTCACCCATTCACCAGTTTGGCAGCCCCCAGTCAGCGTGGTCGCACGACTTATCGCCGGTCCGGATCGTTGAACGGCTGTCTGAGCGTCGATCGCGAACTTCAGCAAAGACCGAGAAACCGATTCGGCTTTGCGTAATCGAATGGCCGCTCACTGGGGCGGACCCGTCTCCCAAATGTTCGAGCGACGCACCCTTCAAACGTCGCCTTCTGGCCGAGAGCACCAGTTCCGTGGATGTTCCACGTAGCCAACATTGGAGTAGTCAACGGCAGCTTTCCGACGAGGTGGGTGAATGCGTACTGCCGGCCAAGAAGGGACTTTCGACGGGTTCCGCGCACGGACTTTGAGACGACCGCGCCACTCAGCAAGCAGTCATTCGATCGTCGAGGGCTGGCGCCGGGGTCGTCGGCCTTTGCAGACGCTGGCCGATCGGCGCCATGACGGCAGCTCAATGCTCTCGACCGGCCATAAGTCGCGCGATGGCGTCGAACGGTAACTACATGTCGCAACAATAGCGCCGCGAAGAGGCGTCGCCGCTGCGCCGGGCAGGAGCCCGGCCCCGTTTTGCCTCAGACGTGACCTTCTGTTGCGCGATCGTCTTACGATCAGGCAGCGATTTCGTCGCATGCGAGCAACGCATAGTCCAACGTCATGTTTGCCGCAGGTCGCTGCTTCACCGTCGTGACAACGACAGGCTTGATCAACGAATTGGCATAAGCTCTCCGGTTCGGTGCGGCGTGCAGCAGTTCGAGTGATTTGTGTGTCAACGACTGATCCAGATTGGCGCGGATGGCTTCGATCTCGTCGGCCGTCAAAATAAAAGTGTGCGCCAGATATTCGATGTGGGATTGCAGAATCGCGAGCATCTTTTGACGGTCGTCTTCCATGAGCGCACCGGCGATCTTGTTCGAGAGCGCGGCCGCAGCCATGCCGCCGGCGATACCGCCGAGTGTGCGGCCGACGAAAGCACCCACTGGCCCGACCATGGCACCTGCGGCTCCGCCAACGACTGCCCCGATCACCCCGCCCGCAACACCTGAGGACACCACGGCAAGATTCTTCAGGAACTGCGCTTGAGACATGCGTCCACGAATCATTCGGATAAGGTCCGGCCCAGTGGTGACCGCGATCACGACGATCGACGTAACGATGGTGCCGCGAAGCGCCTTCGAGAGTGCGTTGCGGCCCGAGACGCCCATTCCCGCCTCGAGAAAATTAGCGACCGCGGGCGAGAAACTCCGCGCGTCGACGACGTTCAGGAGGATTTGCACCCCAGCGAGTCGGTGCAACTGTTGAGCGCCAACATAGACGGTCATGGTCTTGCAGAACGTCTGTGCCCCTTGAATCGCCGCTACGCGCGCGGCCTGCTTCGCATCCTTGGTGTTTAGATAGAAGATGCAGGCCGTAACGCCAAAGCTGATACCACCCGCGCCCAAACCGACGATCGCACCTTCATAGGCATCGAAGGCGAGCGATTCGAAGGTTCCGAACTTGACGATATTTCGCGCTTGTTCGTACGTCACATGCCCCTTGACCAACAGATCTTTCGCCGGCGTTCCTTGGGGGATGTTCGGCACCTTGCCACTATCAATTTTATTTTGAAGGATTTTCAGGGCCGCCTCATACTGATCCTTCGGCACCTCGAGTTGCATTCGGACGCCCGTCTCTTTATCGACGTATCGATACGCATTGGTCTTATCGGCAAAGGCCGAGTCGACACTTCCTCGTGCCGTGTTGTGGTATTTGGTCTGGATCATGCGACTGTTGACCAAGCGGTCTGCACCATCTTTGCCGTTATCGTCGCCAAGCAGCGTCACATCCTTTCCAAGGAGTTTATCGATCTCGTGGTTTGCGCGCTCTGCGGCTACACCGTGGCCTTGTCCTCCAGCACCGAAAAGCCGATGGTTCGCATCCCAGGCGTGGCCACCCGCCACGAGCACCAGACCGGCGGTCGCCGCGTCCGCGTAAAACTTCTCGTCCGGAGTGGCGTGAATCGTCTCGCAGAGAATCTCGGTCTCTCGACACAAGTCCGTGCAGAACCAGTCGCCACGATCGAACTGTTCATCGTTGGCGCTCGCCGCGCTGCCGCAACTCGCGCACGTCTTCACCAGCGATGTGTGAAGATGATGCACAACATAGTTGCCCTCCGGAAACGCATAGACCCTCGCAGAGGGCAGGTGTTGGTCGATGTAGTCGTCGGCTTCGGGGGCGGTAAGTGTCAGATGCGACTGCACCACGCGATGCGCCGCGTCGTAAGCGTGTCGGTCCAGCGCCGCGAGATATGTGTCCACGGCCGCGCACTCGCGGTCAAACCACTCTGCGGCGAAGAACCAGGTCTTGCCGCCAAGTTGCTTTTCGACAATACGCCCATCGAAAAGCAATTTCACGACAACGCTCTTGTAAATGGCCTCATAGCGCGCCTTCGTGAGACTGCGATTCTTGGCCGTCTGGCTGAAGAAGTCGGCACCGTCTAGCTTCTTGCTTGTGGTGAACGCAGCGTGGACGCTCCTGATCCGCTTGGCCATGACGTGTTCGGTTGAACCCCAGAAAATCTGCGCGAAAATGGCAATTGCTACGTAGCCGTAGCCCACAAACCAGAACCACAGCCGGACACGCAACATCTCGGGATTGATGAACACCGCAGCGATCAGATCAAGGAAAAGCGCTGAGAAGTACACCCGGAAGAAAGTGATGTCTTGCTGCTCGTAGAAAGTCGACGGCTCTGCGAGCTTCTGTGCCGCGACCCGCCGGCGATGCGACACCAACATGAAGATGAAGCCGAGGGCCGACGCCCCGAACGTCAAGGCCGTCATTTGCACGGCCACGTTCTCAGGATCCTTCGAGAGCGTGTCGAAGTAGCTCATCGTCACTAGCCCAACCACGAACGGGGCGAGGGCGCTCAGGACGAGACGGCACCGGATAGCGCGAAGCAGTCGTTCCGTTGCGTAGCCAACCCCGACCGGAATGCCAGCCACGACGACAAGCGCAAGTTGCAGGACAACCCCAACAATCTTCGCGCTTAGTTGAATCAACTTGATGGCAAGACCCAGAAGCATCAAGCCCACGATGATGTACAGAATAACTGCCAAATTTGCTCCCCTCATTATTCTGGCTCTGAGCGCGGCTTTCGCCTGCCGCTCCCCTGCGCCTTCCGCGCAGGTCAGCGGACGAATGTCTCAATTGATGGACCAACGCGCTGTGACCCATCTGGTGTTTATCGGCATTCGCTTACAAAAATTGAGGCAAAAGTGGATAACATAAATTGGAATTCGGCGCGTCGACCGGTTGGGATTGTAGGAGCGGACGACACTGATGTTCGCTGTAACAAAATCGGGAAACAGCATCGACTAGATCGATCAACCTGGACGCGTCTCAGGTAACAGGGGACGCCGCAGAGCCGTAGGTCCATTCGTGCGTTACGGATACGCGCCAGATCAGAAGATCCGGCACCGTGAATGTCCGCTACTGGGTGAATTGGAAGTCGCTTAAGGGTTGACCTGAGCCGGTGGCCGTCGAACCGGGTGGCGATCTGTGAAAATCGAGATCAATTTCTGGTCCGTATTCATTCGGTTCGCAACAAGAAAACAACTTTCGAGACCCGCTAATTTCGAATGTGGCGAACAGTCAGGCTGAAAATGAGTTGTTCAGACCTTCCTTAACCTGCTTTATCGGCGTGCCCATCGTCCCTTGCGCAGCCGACCACGGCAGTTCGCGGCAACGATTTGATCGGCTTTTTAGCGGCGATCTTGCGCAAATCGTACCGTTATAACGTATGAGCAGACGGACTGGACGGCGGTAAGTCTTCATCCGGCATCGACTTCACGCCAAGGGCGGGATCAGGTGCATGGTCTTGACCTGCCGGTGTCGGCTTTGCTGGCGCGTCGCGCCCGCGTGAGCGATCTTTCGATCCCGTCTCAAGCGCTGTCGCACGATCTGCGATCAACTCGACGCGCCGGGCTTGCATGATGTCGTTGAGCAAATTGTCGGAAAATTCCACATATAACCCCGTTTCGGCGGCGACTCTCGCTGCTTCCCGCTGCATCTCCACGGGCCCTTGCAACTTAAGTACGGGTCCGAACTTCGCTTGAGAAAGGCGCAATGCCGCTTCGATGGCTGCAGGATTCGTTTTCAGCACGCGTACAGCAGATCCGTGATCGCGAACCACGCTGCGCCCATCATGTTGATAGGTCACGATGCCGTCCCGATGCACTTCGTAGCTCAAGTGCGGCGCCCGGTAGATGATTTGGTTGTCATAGCCGGATTCGCTCGCGTCTGCTTTGTCCTCTGCGGTGGGCGCTTGTCGCTTCCCGCGCACGTGCTCCTCGCCCACTGGCATGATCCAGTTTTCTTCGGGCTGAGGTGGCTCCGGGGTCGTCGGCCGCATCCGGCGCAGCTCGACCAATGCGCGGGTGTCGCCGGCTTGTGCACGTGCCTGCAAGAACTCGCCAAACGACGCGCCTTGACGCGGACCGTACTTCGCTATCAGCGCATTGCGCTCGAGTTGAATCTGACCGCGCAACGTTTGTTCTGCGTCTGCCTTAGTCATTCGGGCGATCGACACCAGTGCGCGTCGGCCGGACGGTGGCAAATCAAGATTGTTGCGAGCTGCGTCGCGAGTGATATTGAAGGTCTGCTTGATCTGAGCGCGGCGTGATTGTTCGCTGGTTTGCTGTGTCGCCATGGCGTCCTGTCGCGCGCGCCTGAATACGTTCCGGTCGGTCGTGTACTCGCGCCAGAGGGCGGCCCGTGGAAGCTCGCGAGCCATGGGGAGGGCCGCGCCTGAAATCTGGCGCTGGTACGAAGCGTGGAGAATCTCGGACGCGTCGCGCCAGGGCAGGTGAAGTTCCTTGGTCAAAAAATCCGAGACGTTTAAATGTCGTGCGCCGGCGCGAATCCGGCCCGCACCATCTCGACCCTGCGTAATCCCGTATTTCTCCGGCCGCACGCCGTGGCTGTGCGAGAGCTCAGCAAGAAGACGACGCGGATCAAGGTTCAAGCGAATGACCGAATACTCGTCGCCGGCGGACCGCTGCACGATCCGTTCGCGCTCGTCGCGCATACGCTGGGACAGCACGCTATCGGCGCGTCGGCCGGTTTTCCTTACGCCTGCTCGCTCGCGATCGCTATTCCGTCGCACGCTATCCGATGGTACGGCGCGTTCGTGCTCCAGCTGGTGAAGTGCATGATCCGGCACCAGCACTGCACGTCGTGGGGTGAAGCGGTCCACAGGGACGCCGGACATACCTCGCATACCGTTGAGGGCCGGGGCCGCCGTTCCTTGGGAATCTGGGAAAGCGCCATGCTGCTGGCGTTCGGTAGCGCCGCGTGGTTCGCTTCGGACGTCGCGACGGGCATCGGGCGGGAGCCCCCCGGGGCTTCCTGATCCGGGGCCGCGTGGGTATTGGGCATCACTCCCGGCATCGAGCAGGGGATCGACTCGAGATCTGATTCTAGGACCTCGGTCGAATTCATGTAGTCGTCCATCGCCGCGAAAACGTCGGTCGCCGGCGCCGTGTTCGTCGACTCTTCGCGGACTGCCTGGTGTACTTCCGCCGGATGCGCTGCTTGGCGTGCCACCTGATCGTCCGCTTGATGGTCGTTCTGATCCTGACTCATGATGATCCTCCAAATGTTTTGAATAGAAAGCGTCGCGGCGTTGCTCAAGCATGGCCACGCGTTCATCGACGGACGCCGCCTGATACGCCGGGAAGCTTTTGGTGTTGCCGTTATTCAGATATTTCACTTCGAGCGCGCGGGTCATATGCCACCGCGCGAGCGTTTCGAGAATCGCCGGCGCCGTATCACGCGAAGTACCGCTCGATTCGTATTTAGGTTCAATATCGGCCGACAGGTGCAAAAGCTTGTCAGCGGTCGGCAATTCGACGAACGCGCGGGAGAACACGTGATCTTTCAAGTTCACGCCTTTCAACGCATCGGCCACCTTGACGTTCGGATACTCGTTTTCGCGCCCCCGGTTGCGCAGGCGCGTCTGCCCATGCTCAGCGAGCAACGCCATGAAATCGTCGTACTGCTCGATCTTCCTGTCGAGCATCGAATCCAGGAGCGTCTCCCTAAGTTCACGGCTCGAACCTTTAAAAAGATCACCCTTGTATCGACTGATCATCTCGGACGCGTCCGAGAATTTGATACGACGGTTATCTTTCGGGCTGGCTAGACCATATTTCGCGTTGATGTGCTCTTGAAACGCATCAATGAAATCGATGTTCGACTTAACGAAGCCCAACGGTTCAAGATGACCGCCAGAGATGAGATTTGTTTTCGGTATCACCACATGGATATGCGGTTTGCGCTCAACAAGCTTTCCCGACGCATCATCGAGATAGCTTTTGACCTTCGGCAAATGGGCTTCAGCGTAGAAATTGATTTCGTCCGGGCGATAGGCGGCAGAAACGAACGCACGAAATTCCTCGGTGATTGCGAGAAGTGTTTCGCGACTCACTTCGTCTTCCTTGAAGCTCAAGGTGACAGACAAATACCGGTCAATATTTGACGCGACGTTGATCGACTGAAT
The DNA here is from genome assembly GCF_964252755.1 of Caballeronia sp. LjRoot29. Taxonomy (NCBI): domain Bacteria; kingdom Pseudomonadati; phylum Pseudomonadota; class Betaproteobacteria; order Burkholderiales; family Burkholderiaceae; genus Caballeronia; species Caballeronia sp. LjRoot29. Next base: position 10,957 of record NZ_CAXUPU020000032.1, read on the forward strand.
GATCGAATTGGTTAGATCGAGATCGCCGACGAGAATGACGCGCTCGTCCATCTCATCACGTTCTAGCTCACGGCCGAGCTTGCGCCCATCCTCAAGATATTCTTTCACGCCATCGTGGCGTCCTTGCGGTCTAATCAACATTCTTCAGGTGTGCCCGTAGCAGCAATTCGATGCTTTCCAGCGTATCGAGCGCGGCCAGATACGTGGTCTCAGAAGCACTTTGATCAAGTCGGGCAGCGTTCAGCACGTGGGCGATCTGGTTCAAATTATTTCCCGCCTTGTTCACAACAAATACAGTGCGATTTCGATCAATGCTAGGAGCAGCTCGTGCGATAACCTTCGTGCGGTTCGTGAGCACGCATTGACGAAAGAACTCAGCCTGCGTTAATCCCGACTCATGAACCTTCGCGAGAAAAGCATCACGATCCGCAAGTGGCAACCTGAAAGCGATTGGCTTATCGAACTTTGTTTCTTTGCGTGGCCGACCGCGCTTGTTCTCAGCCGTCACTCGCTCAGCCGTCACTCGCTCAGCCGTCACTCGGTCAACCATCACACGCGCCCCATGTTGACTTCACGAATACCTTTGGCGTCGCGCCGAGCGATCGCTGCAAGATTCATCCACTCTCGCAAAACCTCGACATCAGGCATGCCACGCAAGATCCATCGCGGATGATTGACGTCGCTGCTCTCGACAACCAGCGTCCCGAAGCCCATTAGCCGTTCCCACCAACTGCTCACGCACTCAACGTTCTGGACCCGGTACATCTCAACGCTTGCGACGCGTCGGCTCAAAATGCCATAGCGCATGGTCATGCGAACGCTATCTATCACGATCTGTGTTTGCGCTGTAGTGGCCGCACGCACGCCAACAGCGATAGCGATCCCGACCGTCCCCGCCATCAACAGAAAGAGCGGAACGAGCGTGGGCCACGCGGCTGACTTCCAGACAACCGCCAAACCAACGATCAAGGCCGATGCGCACTTCAAATAGAATGGAAGGTTCACGGCCCAGCTTGGCGATCCATGAAACTCGACCACTCCGGGCTGATCGATCGACAGCGGGATTGCGATAGCGCGAACGTTTGAGCGACAATCGTGGTGTGTGCTTTTCATCTTTTATCAGTCTTCAGATATGAGGATCAGCGCCCGCCACGACGGTGGGTAATCGACCCCTTGATTCCAACGGCTCTGCCAGTGATCGAGGAACACCTTTGCGGTCGCAGGGCAATTCCAGATCGCCACTGCGTTTTCACTGTTGCGCCGTGCGGGCGAGTCGCTGAAGTTGTACGAGCCGGTTTCGACGGTCTCCCCGTCAACGACAAAATCCTTGTCGTGGGCAATGCGATAAGCAGCCAGCGTCCGAGTTGGAATGCCAGCGGCAACCAGCACATTGAGCGCGCCATGAGCGCGGCCCAAACGGTGCTCCTCGATGTTGCTGCGTTCATCGACCACTACTGCGACATCAACGCCACGGCGCTTTGCATCGATGAGCCGGCGCACAACCTCACGCGAGGTGAACGAGTACGCCGCCAAGCGAGTCGAGTGCTGCGCGCTTCGGATTCCGCGATAGACCCATTGCTCGGCACTTCCTTCTGGCGAGAAGCCCGAGTTAGAAAACCAAGCAGGCTTATCGGCGGCCGACACCGGCTTTGAGACGGTGGCCGCGCGCCAGTCCGAATAGCCCCCTATCCGCGCAATGCCTTGCCCGGTCGCCGTGGTCCGATGCGCTACACACGCAAGCACTGCACTGACACGGAATAGGTAACTCTTCACTTAGCGATACCCGGAGATAACTCCGCTTCGTCGTACGCACGAACCCATTCGTCTTCACCGCTTGGCATCGGCGCGCCCGCAGTGGTTTCTCCTTCAGGGTTTGCTTGACCACGGGGTGCGCCAATCATTTCGAGCGATTCGACAACGATTTCGGTGGTGTACCGGTCCTGGCCATTGCTAGACCACTTGCGCGTGCGCAGACGACCATCGATATAGATCCTGGAGCCCTTCACTAAAAAGTCTCGGGCGATCTCCGCGGTGCGCCCGAAAAATACAAGGCGGTGCCATTCGGTCGCCTCCTTCATAGTGCCGCTCGCCCGGTCTTTGTAGTAGTCAGTCGATGCGAGCCGACAATTTGCTATGACGCCCGCGCTGAGGTCTTTCACGTCCGGGTTGGCGCCCAGGTGGCCAGTCAGCGTTACTCGATTCACCATGATTTGCTCCTTTTGTAACTAGGTTGGAAAGCTACTTTCGCGCGGTGGCGATATCTTCCTCACGCGGTTCTACCGAGTCCGGGATTGCCCACTGCGACAGTGGTGCATTCACGGTCCACGGTTGCGATTCAGCGTATGTGCTGAACTGTTTTTTGGTAAAACGGGTCGTCCAAAAGTCAAGCTCCGGGCGCAGCTGACGTATGTAGAGGTACGTCAGGAACCAACTGTCTCCGGCGCGCGCCATATCGGCCCATGGGCTCGCGTGGATATCCGATGAGTACGCTTCCCACGCCACGCCCACCGCATCCACGCCCCAACCTTCGATGTCGGCGTGAAACGCCTGCAGGGTGGCGATCGTGGCGCGTTGAGCGACCGACCATGCGTGACCCAGGAGGGCCTGCGCGTCAAACTCGAATCCCGCGCGCGTCGCATCGAACTGGAATGGCATAGATGGGTGCATTAACGAAACATCATCCAGACACCGGCAAGCGTGCCGGCCAGCGTGATCGCACCGGTTGCGACGGCGACCACCAACAGTTCGAGGAAGCGCCGTTGTGACATCTCGGCGGCTGTGCGGGGCACGTCCTGCAACGTGTTTTCAAGCTTCCCGAGTAGCGCGCCCATCGACTCCTTGAACGCTTCTTGCGCTTGAGTGCGCGCTTGCAAGGCGATTTGCGCGAACGCCGCTTCACGGGCGTGGGAGAGCTCACTACTGATTGCGCGCAGCTCCACGACGCGGGTGGCGAGCCGCTGGTCGGTGTCGCTCACGATTGACGAAAGATCTTTCACGGATTTGTGCAAAGTGAGCACATCGCCCAAGAGTTCGCCAATCAGCGCATCCTTCTGCTGCTGCGATAGCGCTGTCGGACTTTTCGTGTCGTCGGAACCCGATGGAAAGGCGCTCATGGTCAGTCCAGCAGGGCGAGGTAAGCGCGATCGATTTGCGCACTAACGCCAGCGGCGAGAGCTGAGTCGGCAAGCAACTGAGTCCACTCAAACCGCTCGTCGGGATCAGTAATCGTGCTCAGCTTCGACTTCAGTTCATCGCGGCTTGCAGCGAGTTCACTCACTGTTTTTCCGGCAGCGCCCGCCGCACTGTAGGCGGGGCTTTGCATCAACACGGCTTGCTGGTTCAGTACAAACGTGCGCGCACGCTTGTGGTATTCGAACAGAGGTGCGAATTCATCGGAGAGCACACTGTTTTTCTTCGCCCGATTAAACAGGAGACGAATTTTCGAAGGCTCGACATCAAATGCGGCAAGCTCTTCAATCGTCGAACGCGTGTCTTTCTGTTGCTTCGCATCGGGCACGGTCGGCACGACGTACAAGTCGAATATGTCCTGCGATCCCGCATAGTCGGACATTAGCCCAATGAAATCCTCTACGTTGGATGCGCCGACATCGACCACGGCGTGGTCTACCGACAGCAACCATGCGTAGAGCTTTCCGAATTCTTCACCACGCAGCGTTTTTTGAGTCCCATCCTTCGTCTCATCTGAGTTGATTGACTCGATCGCACGCACTTGCGCGTGCGGCATACGGGGAGCAAGCATGTGACGTACGACGGTGCTTTTGCCGACGTTTCCAGAGAAATTGATCACAGCGATTTTCATTACATGTTTCCTCGTTAGCCAGGCGCCAGAGCTATCTACAGTTGCGCCCGGCGATCATCGGGATCAGCGAGCGACGCTCGGCGCGCTTTGTTTGGCAACGTCGCGCTCTGGGTTGCGTTTTGGTTTGGGCACTTCGGTGACCATTTGACGAGCCTCGCGGTCAACATCAACTTGCGCTAAGCGCGTGTCGATCGCAGGCTTTAGGTCCTGCGCGGCAGAGCCGGCTTTTTGGTGCTCAGCCTGCACCGCAACTCCGGCCTGTAGGCGTTCTGCCAGCCGGTCCATCACTTCGCGCACGACGTTATCGGGCTGACCCGCAAGCGCCTTCTCGACTTGCTCGCGCAAGGCTGCGACGTTCATCGCGACGGCGGCTGGCTCCTGGCTACCGGAGAACTGCTTTTCTTGCTTCTGTATCTCCCAGACGTTCAGGCGCGTATCGATCTGATCGATTCGGATGACCTTTCCGTCGACATCCTTGACTGGCCGGTTGACGGTGACGGGGCGGGAGCCAAGATTTTCAAGTGTCAGTGCATCGCCTGGTTGCACGCCTGAGTCGCGGACTGCTCGCTCCAGATCCTTGCCCCACACGGTCTTCGTTGCCCCGTCGGGATCGCTATAGGAAACGTAGTAGCTGTCAGCGTTGTCCTTGTCATTTTTATATGGCGCGGCACCATGCCCCAACAGCACGCTTTGACCAACTTGCTCTGGCGCGGGGGGCGTCTGCGCAGCGGTGCGGCCGACGGGCGCTTCAGGAACGAATGCCGGCGCTGCCACTGCTTGCGATGAATGAGCCACAGGAGCCGCAAGAGTTGCAGGAGAAGCAGCAGCGGGCGCGGCATCAGTTGATTGCCGCTCCGGAGATATCGCCGCTTCGGATGTGGCTACGGCTGGCGCGACATTAGAGGGTCCGCTTTGTGCGTTGTCCGCGGCCTGTTTCGGCGACGGAGTGGGTGTCGGTGCAAATGTTGCCGGCGACAGCGGCTGGGGGACCGGGGGCGAGCGCTTGCCGGCCGTGATGATCAGCGCGTCGCGTTCACGCCGTGCTTCTTCGAGCATCGCCCGATCCTGCCCTTGAGGCTCAAATCCGCGCGTTTTCATGCCAGCCAGTGTGGCTTCCATCCACGCGTTACGGCGAAACGCTTCGCTTCCCTTAAGCGTGACCTGTTGCCAGCCCTTCGCTTGCGCTACGGTCACCATGTCAGCCGCTGTACCCCGGTCCTCTCCACCAGTGGCTAAGCGGGGGCCTTTGTCGGTGAACTTCGGTTTGTGGTTATCGGAGTTACCGGGATCCTTTTCGTCGAATCGCCAGAAATCGCCATCGCGCACGACGTATCGCGAGGCAATAGCCTCAGGTATGGCGTAGCCGTCCTTAGTCATGACCGCCGGCGACGATATTTCGTTACCGCTGTCCGGGCGGTCACGACCAATAAGCGAGCGCGTAAAAGCGTCCAGCAAGCGCGCTCCAGCATTGCGACGCGACGCCTTGTCTTCCACCTCACGACGCTTCTCAGCGTCTGACACCTCATTGGGTGACTGCTCGAGCTTCGGTGCCGGTACCGTCTCTATGGCGTTTTCTTCGACTGCCTCACTGGTGGCCGCGGCCGGAGATCCGCGCGGTATTGCTTCCGGCGTCGCATCTGTGGCATTAATCGCCTGCAAATCCGCTGGGACGTCGACAGCTGAGACGGGATCGGAGGACGCGACGACCGCGACCGGTTCAACCTCCGGAGCGCTCGCGTCTGGTGTCGGGGTTTGCGTTGCTGGCTCCGACAGTACACCGCTCGGCGTCGTGTCCGCCACTGCGCGGGTTGCCTGGAATGGCGCAACGGGTTCATTCGAGTCGACGCTGGGCACACCACCGGGGGCGGCCGTAGCAGGTGCTTCCACAACGCCGTCGATCCCCAACGCCCGTCCTTCAACATCGACTTCGCTGCGTGCGTTGAACGCCCGCAGTGCCTCGCGCTCAAGACCATAATCGACCAGCGACAACGCTTCGCGGTATTGCGGTATACGCATGTTGTCGACAATCGTTTCAAAAGCCATCTCGCGCGCTTGCGGATTGGTGATCGCCTTCAGATCTTCGGAGTCCCCTGATGCCCACACCCGGTAGGCTCTTTCTTCGCCGAGGTCCGATAACACACCGACGGCCAGCAAACCGTCGCCGCTATTGCGCGAAGCGATCCGCTCCTGTGGAGCCGCGATAGCGCCCGGCAAGCCATTCTGACCAGTTTGGCGTGCTGGCTGAAGCGCTGGTGTGACATGCGAATCATTGGGGGCTGCGCTTTCAGGTGCTACGCGGCCGTCGCGAGCCCTTGCAAAGAACGCTTCGCGGGCATCCCTCACAGCGACCATTTCGGGCGTTTCAGGTGTGGTAGCCGTTGCACCGGTAGCATCGTTGCCTTCTCTCGATGCATCAACGGACTTGTTTTCAGCCATGAGTCAGTTCCTCTTGAATAGGCGAACGGGCGCCATCAGGCGCGCTCGCCTGGCTAGCTGTATCCGCAAAGTTAAATTGAATGCCGGTCAGTTCCAGCAGGTCGGCATAGATTCCATTCGCAAGCGCGGCCACGAGCGCGACCGACACATCTGCATCACGCATCGCAGCCAGATCCGTCGCGCGCGCGACTCGTGTACCGTCCGCCCGCCGTGCCGCGGTCGCGGCCCGGCGCTTGGCCTGCCATTCGACCGGATCGATGATCGGCACATCACTCGTGCAGAGCTCGTTTGCGCCGGCCGCCGCCTTAAGTTGCGTCTCGGTAGGCAGTTTCTCGTCCAAGGCACGCAGCGATGGGCTCATCTCCTTGAGCCGGTCCACAAAGAGGGGATCGGTGTAGTAAAAAGCTTTCTGACAGCGGATTGGCTTGCCGAAGCCCATCAGGATCTGTTCGTCTTGCGACATCTCCTCAAGCTCTTGGGGCATCATCAATGCGCGTCGCTGATCCGAATGGTTTTCGCCGCGCGGCTTGCCCGGGGTTCTGCTTTTCGATACCGAGGTCTCTGTGAAAAACCCAAGCGCGTCGGAAAGGTCCTTCGCTTCGCCGTGATCCTTGGGTGGATAGACGACCTTCGCGGCATGGTTCACCACCAGCGTGCGCGTTCCTTCTTTGCCATACAACGAGGGCCGCTCCATCTGCGAAATCGCCTGGATAATCGTCAGCAGCCGCAGGTTAAAGCCCGCGATAAAGGCGTTCGATGTATCGATGACGTTCACCTTGCCGATCGCCGTGAACTCGTCGAGAACCAGCGTGCACTGGTATTTGAGCGATGGGTCGTGCTCTGGCAGGATCGACGTGTTCAGATCGATCAGCTGCGAGAAGAACAGGTTCACTAGCAACGCGGCGTCTTCGAGTCGGTTCGGCTGAATGCCGATGTAAATCGTCATGCGCCGGCGGCGCACTTCGTTAATGTCGAAGGACGAATGGCTGGTTGCGGCGTCGACGATTGGGTTATCGAATATCAGCAGCGGCGCATTGAAGGTCGATAAGATTGACGACAACACCTCATCGCCAGATGCCAGGAAGCGATTCAATGCACCGGTGCACGCCTCCGACAGGCCCTTTGTAGCTCGCAGCTGCGCGATATGCTCTTTAATCGGCTTACCCATGCCCGATGACTGGCGAAAGATCTCGCCGAGGGTGCAATAACGCTCTCTGGTCGCGGTCTCCATGAGATACAGGCTTAAGCCCACGAACAGATTGCGTGCGAGGTCATTCCAGAACTTGGTTTTCGCCTCCACATTGGTCGGATAAAATTTCAAGCCGATCGCCTGCACATCGCCAATACGAAGATGCTCCGGCCGATTAGCAATCGAGTCGAATACGTTCCACCCGTGCGACTTACCATCTTCCGCAAAGGGAGCCCACAGGAAAACCTTCTGTCCGTACTTTTGCCGGTAGGCGGATGTGTATTTGTAGTTCTCCAGCTTCAAGTCAAGGACGACCATCGAATCCGGATAGGTGAGGAGATTCGGGATCGCCACTGCCACGCCTTTTCCCGACCGCGTAGGCGCGGCGAGCATGACAAATTGCTGGCCCGGAAAAGTCAGATATTTGCCTCGATACTTGCCGACGATCAGCGCGGGCTTGCCGTCTTCGCCATCGAGTAATCCGGTCTTGCGGATTTCATGCGCCTTCGCGAACCGGGCACTGCCATGAAGCTCGCGTTTGGCCGTACCGAACGCAGCAAAGCAAGCAGCCGTGATTGCACCAACGGGAATGGCCATCGACACAAACGTACATGCGGCAAGCGCTTTCTTGACGGCGGGCACATCGCCATAGGCATGCCAGTAGTCGCGCAACGTAAAGATGCCAACCACCGACGACGGCAAGTGCTGCATTTTTGCGAAGAGCGCAGCGCCCGCGTACTGGCCGCCCACCGCAACGGCCGCAACGCCGGCGGCTGCAAAAGCGCTCACGAGGATCTTTGATTGAATCGTCATGTCCTTGACCCAAACGCAGCTGGCTGCATCGCCGGGACCAAACATCCGAGTGGTCCAGTCACCGGGTGCGACCAACCCGGACGCAGCGTCAATTGGAAACAAGGGCCTATCGCATCGGTCATTTATGCGAGCCCCCGCAAGAGCTTCCACTTCTCCACGGGGTCGTAATGGATCTGGGTCAGGCGCTTTTTTTCCATGAAGAGCACCAGATCGATGGTCGTCTTCACCTCGTGCAGGATGTAGCTCCAGTCGAGCGTCTGGCCAACCTGGCTGGCCTTGACCAGTGTCGCGATCCGCGAGAAGGCAGACGCACAATCGTTCGCATGCACGGAGGTCATTCCGCCATCGGTACCGGTATTGAGCAGCGTGAGGTAATCCCACGTTTCATCGCCGCGCAACTCGGTGAGAAACACGCGGTCGAATTTCATGCGCAGCGTCGAGCGGACGATTTCTTTCGCTGGCAAGCTGTCGCTAAAGAACATGTGGACGTGGTTGGGATGGTTCGGCAACGACAGTTCGTGCGTGTCTTCGATCGTGCCAATGCGCGTGGTGGGTGGCACGAGATCGGCCAACATTTTCATGAGGGTCGTCTTGCCGGACCCGACACCACCGACCGTCACGATGTTGAGCTTGTGCTTGATCGCCAGTTCGAAGAGCCGCGGGACGTTCCGCGCCGCTTTAGCCGCAAGCATATCCAGCTCGAAGGGCGCAAGCGTGACGCCAGCCGGCACGAAATCGATGGGTGCAGCATCCTGAACACCGTTCTCGAACAAGCCAGGGAAACGGCGTACAGCGGCCGATGCCGAGAGCACCGACGGCGATACATCAACGAACCCCGTCAGCGTGCCCGCGCGAACATAATCGTCCTTAGAAAAGCGAACCGTGCTTGGGATCCGGATGGTCATGGAGACTGTGCCTGGCTCGCACGCGGGCGCAGTCATGACCTGGCCACGTTCGCCGTCGGGCAAGCGCACGGGCTTAATTGGCGCGAGGGCTGACAGAGGCGGGGTCGCCTTGTTGTAGATGGTCAGCGCGTCGGCTAACTTCTTACAAAGATCGAACGTGAGGGCGGGCGCCGCATGTTGCTTCCATCCATCTACGGTCTCGGTCCAGATCTCATGGGGACGATTAACCGTCACTTCCGTGACACCTTGTGTGACCATTTTTGCGGTAATGCCGGTTGACCCGAGATAGCTGCGGACGGTTTTGCTCGAATCGAAATGGGTCGACGCAGCATGGGTTGATACGGCATGAGTCGACAGAACACTACTGCTGCTGTTCGAGGTCATAGACGCTCCTGAAGTCCACATCGCGCGCCACGAAAATGTTCAACGCGGAACCCTGATTCGAGTACGCGGTCGGCGGGATATCGATGGTGTTTTTGAGGGTGTCGTCAGCCAGGCTTTGCCCAGCCGACGAGGTGTTGGAAAACTGAATCTGGTTGTTGCCGCTGCCAAGCGACCGGTTGCTCGCGGCCTGCCCAAAGTCGCCAATGAGGCTCACCATGATGGCGCCGCCGAAACGATCCCAGAAATGGGTATCGACGTAGGCATTAAGTCCGCTTGCGCCTAGCGAATCCGAGCCCGGCGAGTCCAATGGAATGGTGACGCCATTGGGCATATCGATGCGTGACCACAGCACGAATATGCGCGCCTGACCCTGCATGAGCGAGGTGCGCTGTTCACCGGTAGCTTCGCTGCCACGCTCGATCAAGAGTGTTCGACCGTCTGCCGAATACACGTCCTTCGTGACGATGCACGAGGTTGCGCCGGGATAGGTCGTGACGATTTTGGTTCTCTGAGCGCACGGGATGATGATCCCGCGCTTGAGCAGATAGTCCAGATCGGGGAGAAAGCTCGCTTTGACGCTGGGTAGCGCTGAGGGCGTGAGCCGGTCATCCAGACCGCCAGCAACGCCGCGCGCGACAACAGGGACGAGACCCGCGCTCTTGCCGTCGCTATTTCTGCTGCCATTTGGAGCGCTACCTTCGCCACTATTCAGCAATACATCGCCATCGAGACGTCGCTCCTCAACGGTCTCGACGTGTGGCGCGGGTTGGGCTGCCGCGCCCCCACGCGCGCCAGTGCTTGTTACCGCGACAGCACTCGCGGGCACGCCGCTCGGCACGGGCATCGATGCAGCTGACTGCGCGGCCGCAATAGATGCTTGTTCTGCGGCCGCCGCTTTTTCGCGCTTCAAACGGTCCGCATCCACTGCAAAATCGTGTCCAGTATCAGCGCCCATTTCTTTCGGTGCTGCGCGCGAATCAGCCTTGGCCTGGTTGTGCTGGTCCTGCAAACGCTTGGCAAACATCGCACCGCCCAATGTCACGGTGGCCAAGGCAATCACGGCAATCGCCACGGCGGTTAACTTGTTGACGTTCGCTTTCTTGCGCGTCTGCTTAAGGTTCGGCATCCCGCGATCGCCGGTCATTCCCGCTGCGGCCGCGCCCGCCTCGCTGGATATCGACGACATCCCGGACTCGCTGCGTTCATCGCCATTGCCTCCGCCGTCATGTCCTTGACCTTCACGCCCCGAGCCAGATTCGATTCCGCTCATTACTGATGCTCCTTCGTGATCCGCACGGTGCCGGGAACCGTGGTGCCGGTCGCGTTGAACTGCCCGTCGGGCGTGTAGTTGTTGTTGCGCACCCCCAGCACTGACTGCCCGAGGCGCAACATGAATTTGGCCGCTGTTTCGTGCGCGACAACCGTGTCACCATCCACATGCGAATTCACCAACGCTTCCGACCCGTCCGGAAGCACGCGGTTAATGTCCGGCAAATCACGCGTCGTCGCGTAACGGAAGTACGTGAAACGACCGTCGTCCCACATCGACGTGGGCGCACGTACGGTATCGCCCTGCATGTCGTAGTTCTCGTTCGCGTGAAGGGACGTCGCCGCGCTGCTACGCGCGCGGTCGGCGGCCAGCGCCTGTTTCTTGGCCGTCGCCTGTGCTTCACGCGCTCGCGTGTCCGGATACGTGAAATTCAGCGACCAGACAGCGGCTTCGCCCCGCTCAGCGGTGACCAGTTCGACCGCATAACGCCGGCGGTCGGTGACCACAATCAAATTGGTATCCGCATGCGCCTGCGTGGGTTTGAACAAAATCCAATTGCTCTTCGCACCCACTTTCCAGGCCTTCGAATCGCCCATACCCATCCCGGATGCGGGACCATCGATCACCTCGCCGGGCTCCAGCTGGATAAGTGTTGCGGTACCAGCCCGAAACGGCACGCGATAAACTTCCGTCGAATCGAACACAGCACAGCGAATATGGGCGTCCGTGCCACACGGTCCAGGTGTCGTCAACGCGTGAGCAGGGACCGCGCACACAGCGGCCGCGATCGCAGAAGAGGTGGCCAACGCATGTCCGCTGCACCCCAACTTCAATTTGAACGTCATTGCGCGGTACCTCGCTGAACGGCAGCGCCGGCGGCCGCGGGTGACACTGGTTGAACGCCTGACTGCGCGGGAGTCACCGGCGCAGGCGTGTCAGAAGCGCGCGTCCAGTCTCGATCTACGACATAACTGGTCACACGAAATCCTGTCGGATCTAACTCCAGCTCACTGGCTTTTTCCGGAAGGTGATCGTGCCGATAAGCGATGGTTGCCACCCAGTACTCCGTCTTGGGCGGCATGCTGCCGCTCAATGAAATGAGCTTGCGTGAAAAAAACACCTGCGCCGTGCTACCAACAAACGTGATTGCTCCCACACGCGCAATCACACGGTACTGATCCTTCAGTACTTTTTGCGGGGCATTAGCCAGCGAGTACATCGAGATGAACTGGTCACGCTCCTTGTCGGCGGACAGCAGCTTGACGGCATCGAACATGTCCTGGATCGTTTCCCAGTCGTAGCTCTCGCGCATCTCGACATAACGGCGCAAATCGGCGCGGTCGTTTTTCTCTGTGAAAATTTCCCGGTTACTGGGGCTCACATTCAGGACGTCGACCACCCCGGTCGTATCGTTCATACGCAACACAGCGGGCGGGTTAGGCCTCTTCAGTTGTACTAAAGCTGCCGAACCAATGATAGAAACCACAGCGATTGCGCCAGCGCCGATCGCGACACGCCACGCGATTTTGGTTTGCCTGGCCTGTTGCTCCTGCTTGGACGCTTCAAACTTCAACGCTTGTTGCAAGTACCAACGTCCGGTCGCAATGGCAGCGCCATTCTTTTCGGCAGGCTCTGTCTCGCTGGTACCAGGCACCGCACCGGCTTGGTTACGCATCGCGAGCTCGGGCGCGGGCGGGCGCTTGCGTTTTGAAAACATGATCATGCTCCCTTTGACGCAGTCGACAACGGCGCAGCGGATGACGACACTGACGGCGGATGATTGACAGGGACCCACGCGCCCGATGGCTGCGGTGGCTGCGGCGGCGAACACCCTGTCAGAAGCACCACGAGAAGTGTGCAGATTGAAACGGCTCTCATTGGTCAGCCCCGACATTGCGAGGCGCCGGTGCGGCCGTTCGACACGTGAGGCATGTTGGTCCAGCTAAGCGGCCAGATGCATTCATCTCAATCTCCTTAAGCGACTTGAATATCATTTATCGCGAGGCAGGCGACTTACGTCACCGCCCTGCATACAGGCAATAGAAAACGTCTTACTTTCCACTGCGCTGCAGCTCTTCGCCCGCAAGCAATAAATGGCCTGTCGATTTATCGATCACCACAGGAATCTCCCCGCCCACGCCCGCGTGTAGCACCAAGCGATCACCCACCATGTCAGCCGTAAATTGATCGAATTGCCCGGCCATCAAAACGCTGGGCTCTTTGATAATGAACACGTCTCCGTGCTTTTCGATCGTCAGATCGGGGCCTTGCCCAGCGACTTTCGTCCAATGGCCGAGGTACTCCTCACCCGAAGACTTCCCGCACGCGGAGATCAACACTGGGAAGAGTGCTGCGATAAAAAGCTTGTTCATTTTGTGTTCCTTCAAAGTATTAGGCGGAGCTGGACGTCTTGTCGTTCACCGCGCGTTGTGGTTACTGCGGCGTTTGCCAGGCGCTTCCCATCAGCGTGTTCTTGAAGGTGTCGGCATCCTGTTTTTCCGCGAGCTTTTCTTCGGCCCGCTGCAGCTGACCCACCAGGTTAAGCTTGGTCTGTTCGTTCTGGATCATTGCGTTCTCGCTAAGCAACCGATTTTGCAAATCGGCCTTCGCCGCAGGATCCTGCGTCAGGTCTGACTGCTGCATCAGGCTCTGGATGTTCTGCAGGCGATCGGCCGACGCTTGATAGGCTTGCGTCGCCATTGCCTTGTTCGTAGCAAGCGTGTCGTTGTAGCGCTGCTGAGAAGGTGTGTTTGCGGTCATGCCTTCCTGGCTTTCGATCTGCTGTGCGGCGCTGCTTAACCCTTGCAGTTGCCCCGACTTGATCTGGCTATAAACCGATTGCCATTGGGAAGGCAAATAGCTCGTCAATGACGGGTTGTTTAGGATTTGCCCGAATCCACGATTTCCAGTCAGTGCGTGGTATTGATCCGTCATGGTGACAAGCTGCGATTGGAGGTTTTTCGCCATAAGCAGGTCTTGCGCAAGTTCGCTCGTGCTGATGACAGGAATACCCTGTGCATGTGCGGGAGCGAATTGTCCTTCTATAGCAAGGACGCAACCGACGAGCGTCACCGTCTGCCGAAATTTACTGATTCGAGTTTTGACGTGTGCAAACATAAATACCCTTGGTATGAATTACCCTTCGATCGATCCGCCGGCAGCACGGCCCGTCAACTGTTTGGCAGCCCTGTATCCCGAGCTGATGCCTTTACCAACGCTCTTTCCGGCGAATCTGGCGGGGCCGCCTGCGTGCTGCGCCATCGCTGAGATACCGACACCACCGGCAAGTGCAGACGCCAGCGCAGGTAGGTTCAGCGATACGACGATGAAGGTGATCCCCATCATGGCGAGCTTGGCGGTGGTCGGAATGTCCGTCAGCGACCCTGCTGGTACGCTCGCAGTTGCGAACTTGACCTCAATGGCGCCGGCTGCCGCAAAAAGCGCTGTCAAAAACGCGTAATTGAGACATTGCGCGGTCCATGCTTCAAAGAACTTACGCGTTGCAGGAAACAGCGCTGCAGCGATGAACATAGGCCCCAACGCAAGCAACAGCCCAAGCGCGAACTTCGCAAGAATCAGATAGGCGGCCGCAAGCGCGAGAAAGGGGAGGGCGACCAATATGATCAGTAACGCGTTGGCGCAGGAAGCAACGTAGCCACCAACGTTGAACGGGCTCAAAGGGGCAAACAGGTTGTTGATCGCGGTGAGATAAGACGACAGCAAGGTGTCCAGGGCCGTACCTGTCGAGGGGCTATTCGTCAGCGCCTGAGCGATGTCGTCGCCGACGCCATTGAGGAATGGCACCACATACTCGGTGTAGTACTGGATGTTCATCCCGGCGGTGATGATGAGTCCCCATGCAGCGAACCGCATAAAGAAGTCGATCACCGGCTGGTCCGTCGCACCACGCCAGTAGGAGGTCATGATCAACAACATGTAGACGCCGAGGCCAGCCGCGACCAAAGGGCTGATCAACGTGATCAGGTTGGCAGAGCCCGTCATGATCGTCTGGTTGACGGTCGTGTCGAACATGGTCATGAGCGGCTGGAAAATGGCGACATTGATCGGAGCCACGCTCATGATGTTGCTCCCTCTTCGAGACTCGCTTCATGGGCTGGGGCATGCGAATGGTCCATGGCAAGCCGATCGAACTTGGCAGCCTTCTTCTTGCCCTTGCGCCGTGATTGGAAGACCGCCATACACTCGTCGATATCTGGCCCGAACTCAGCCCATACTTCGTCCCAAATCGGAATGTTGTCCGTCGTGCCGGAGAGAACTGCAAGCTCGTCCGACATGCCATATAGATCAAGCGTTGCAAACACTGACTGATTGCTCTGTTTGATGAGAAACGTCCGCGATTCCTTGTCGAGGCTCTTGAGGACGTCGAACTCCTTTCGGTTCATGTTGCACACCTCGTAAGCCTCGAACCGCGCGTCGGGGTTCGGCAGATAGATCTTGGTGGCCGTCTGCTGTTGAATTGCGGCAAAGATCGGGCTCGCAATGGCATCTTCCGGCGACTGCGACACAAGCAGCACGAACTCTTCAATCTTTCGACCGGTTTTGAGGGACTTCAAGATCAGGTCTTGCGTAACTGGATACTGCGCGGGCAACCAGAATTCTTCGACGATCGTAACCAGCAATCCGCCGTTCTCCTGCATCAGCTTCTTGAGATAGAACAAGTAGGCGAGGACCGGCTCGGTCGGCTGATAATTCTTCTGCAGGAAGTCCGTTACATCAAAGCCGATGCGGTGCTGCTTCGTGACATCGATCATCGAGTTCGGAACGTTGTCGAGCGCCCAAGCGAATTCACCGTCGGCTGCATGGCACCATTTTGATAGCCGGGTCCAGAGCGAATTGGGCGTGCCGTCATCTGCAATGTTTTCGAGCAGACGGCTGAACACGCGATCTTCGACCCGCTCGATAGCATAGATGGCGTCGACCGCGTTCTTGACCCTGATGGCATCGGTATCATTAATCTGTCCGGCCGCGTCACGCCCGCACGACCTCACTAAGCTGTACAGGAACTGCAGGTTCGCTTCGGTGGGCGGCAGTTCGAAAGGCGCAAGCCCCGTTTCGACACCGGCCTTCAACGGCAGATAGACACCGCCTAAGTTACGAATGAAAATCTCCATGCCCCGGTCGAGGTCGAGTGCGAAAATCTTCGGATCAAACCGCTCGAGAAATCCCACAAGGGAGAGCTGCAGCGTGGTCTTTCCTGTACCGGTCGCACCGAGCATCAAGGTGTGCCCTGCGAATTTCTCGCCCGTATTGTCCTGATCAGGCAGCGACGCGTGAAAATTGAAATCGAATCGACCCTTGCCTATGGTCGAGAGCGGCATCACCGCGGTGCCGTCGCCGATTGGATTGCCCCTCGCTTTGCCAGTTGAGTAGTTGTGCATGGAGGACGTCGACGCTAGCGTGCGCGTAGACCGCGGACTGGGTCGCGGCTTTTTGGTCGCCCCGGGAACTTGACTAAAATAGGTCACCGGTGCCGACAAAGTCGCAGGCATCCAGCTCACGCCGCATTCGTTGAGCGACTGCGCAGCAACGTAGGTCCCGTTTTCGATTGCCTTATGCGCGCTCGATCCGTACACCACGAGCGCACCATGGTAATCACCGAACGCGAGCTCGCGCGCAGCGAGCAGCGCCTGCGCATGGCTCAGATCATCGATCTGATGAACGGCCTTGTCTTGCACTGACGTAAGCTTGCCAATCTGTGTTTCGATCTTGGCGTTCGCCTGATGCGTGCCCAGAAATCCGAACGATTGCGTCAAGGTGAACTCGACTGGCACGGTCAGCAGCGAATTCATCTGGCCCCAGCCGCTCTTCGGCAAATCCTTCAAGTCATAGCAAACTGCGTATTTGGTGTTGTTGTCGGAGCGCACTTCCAAAACGTCGTAGCCGAAGTGCATCCACGCGTTCGGTATCGCCTGGTAGCCTGGCATCTCGGTCACCGGCACCCGACGCTCGACGCCATTGATCAGCTCGCCGATGAATTCAAAGGTTTCGGAAAACATCACGCCATTGCGCTCGTAAGCGCACAAGATCTCCGGGTCGTACGCGTTCAGGGCCTTTACGATGGTCTGCAAGAGCTCTTCCATCTCGGCCACGCCCTCATCGAGGTTGTCGTGCTTGAGCACAACGCTTAGGTAATATGTGTTTTCGAAATAGTCGGTTTTCTTGAAGCGCGCGAGATACTGTTCGCTAAAGTCCTTCATAAACGACGAGCGAAACCCGTACGTCTGGTCGTGCGCCATGCGCCGGCGCTTGAGCGTCGTAGTGATCGACAGTCGATTGCCTTTGGTCGCGCCGAGAGACGACAAGAAGCGATTGAAGGAGTCGAAGCGGTTTTCCAGAATGGAGTCCGTCGCCGACTCAAACGGGATGCCCGGCAGACGAATCACGCCCAATGTTCGATCGTTTCCGCAGCTCGTTACGTGCTCAGACACCGCATGGCCGACCTTGGGCATCTTGTCTTCGACTGCCGGTTGACGTTTCATTTTTTCGTAAATGGACATCAGTTTTCCTTGTGCTGCGAGAACGCGACGCGAAACTGCTCATGGGCCACCAGCGAAGGCGTGCGCTCAAATGCCGCTCTGAACGTGTCGAGCCGGTAGCCGTACTTCATCGGGCTGAGCGTGAAGGTATTGCCAAACATCCGGGCGTTGGTGCGTCCAAGAAAGCAACGCACTTCAAGCAACAAGATGTTCAGCGCCTGGTCGTCGGTCGCACACACCTGCTTGATGAACATCACGGGTGCGATGCAGGGGACGAACAGGAGAAAGCCCGCCGGGCCGAAGGCGAAGCCGCCCACCATGGCAATCGCGACGCTGATCCCGAAGAGCACCAAGCCCGCCATCAGGGGAACGCCCTCAATCATGGCAACGCGGCCAAGGCCCGCATACGACGAATACAGGGCTTTTTCGCTCATGATCCGAAAACAGTCCAGGCCCACGCTGCGAGAACCGGAACGGAGCCGACGGCCGCGACCTTGGCAATGGCGCCACCGAAGTCATGCACCCAATCCGCTTTGTTGCTCCAGCATTGAATCCCGACCCAGAGCAGGTAGCAAATCGCGAGAATTCCGCAAATCGTAAAGAACCAGACTTCAAAATTGGTGATCGCGCTGGTCCCGGCAGTCAGACCGCCGGCATGCGCGCTCGCGCTTACCAACGATACAGCGAAGCCAACCAACGGCGATACAAGCAGGGAGAATAGTTTGGTACGTTTCATAGTTGTCCTGATAACAAGTTAGTCATTTGGTTGAGAAGAAATAGAGTGCTGGATCAAAGGTTCAAAAATCCCCGAATGTGTCCCAGGATGGGTGGGTATGCTCGGATTGCGCATGCCGTGATGTCGAAGGCGTTCTAATTTCTGCCGGTGCCCCTGTATCAGGGTCGAGTCGCGGCACGGTTTGCCGCACCGTCTCGGGCGTCGCGACTGGCACGACAGCAATGGGCCGAACATCTCCCTTAGCCGCTTCCGGGTCTGTCGACGCTACGAAGGAAACAACGCGCTGGACGTAGCTCGATGTTCCGGAATCACGGACGAACCCACGCTTGAAATTCCCGCTGTAATAGCAGCTGAGCGCCGCGTGCAACGCGTTCTGGCCAGCACCCATACGGGCGGACGCACGGCTATAACAGTCCGACAAGATCGCCGAGCCTGCACGCAGATTCGTGCAAGGATCAAATGCGGCATTCGCGTCCATGCCATACCTCGCGAGGTTGTAGCGATTCACTTGGCTCAAGCCCATGCTGTAGTTCCAGCCTCCCGCGTCGAGCGCCGCAACAGTGGCCATCGCTTCATCTCGGTTCTGTGGCTGACGCACGAGGCGACCTCCTACAACACCGATCGCAAAGGGGTTGAAACCCGACTCGGTGCGAACAATCGCCTGCAAAGTCGTCGGATGAACTGCGGGCGCGCATTGCTGCGCGAGGCTATTGAAGTCAGCGGGCATCATTGCGCGGGTTCGCTGTCAACGTCCGGATCTCCGTCCGGACGGTCCGGTTCTGCATTCAGGAGCGTGTTCAAAGACGTCGTTTTCCCGAGGTCGGCCAAATCCGAAATGAGTGTTTTTCCGTTTCCAAGCTTTTCATCATCCGACGGCAGGTATGCTTCAGTCTCAAAATCCCACACGCGATCTTGTTTGGGTTGCTCAGCCATACATCGCTCCCACTCTCTTAAATCCAAAGCCCTTGTTCCTGGGCTTCAGTTTCGACGTGAAGTCTGGTGCACCGTCACGGTCCGGATAGGACGCGGTGCACTTGGGCTGCGCCTTGAAGTTCGAGCAACCCCAGAAATGGCCGTCATTGCCAAAGATTCGACGCAAGCGGCCAGATGCACATTGCGGACACGCCGGCGCGGGCGACATCGGCAAGTTCATCGGCGCAGTCCGCAAGCCCGCGATCACCTTGGTAATGAAAGCGACGTTGCGTTCGATGAACTGGTCGTACGTGATTTGCCCGCTCGCTACCGCGTCGAGCGCGATTTTGAACATGCCGGCCATCGTTGGATCCTTGACTGGGACGGGTAGTGCCGTAAGCAACCCCCGGCCGCTTGCGCTGCACGTCAGCTTGTTTTTGGTGCCCTTGGCGATCTCGAGGAAACCACGCTCGCGCAGGTCCTTGATGATCCCGGCGCGTGTGGCGCTTGTACCAATGCCTTTTCCCTCTTTCAGACGCGCTCTAGCAGCCGGATCGGTCGTGAATTTGTGAAGGTCAATCATGGCGCTCAGCAACGATGCTTCATCAAAGCAGGAAGGGGGCTTCGTTGCTCTGCTCGCGGTATCACATGCCGTGCACATCGCAGTGTCGCCCTGCGCCATGTCCGGAAGTGTTTGCTTACCGTCATCGGTTTCGCTTTCGACCGGCGTTTGCGCAGTCGCGTCCTCGTGTGGCGCATAGACATCACGCCAGCCGGCGTACACGGGCGTCTTGCCGTTGGCGGTCAAGCGCTCGCCGACACATACAACCTCAATCCGGGTTTGCATAAACACGGTGTGCTCGAAGAATTGGGCGAGGTAGCTCCGGACGACCAGGTCGTAGACGTTGCGCTCGATCTCAGTAAGCGCGGACAGGTCCGTTACGCATACGGTTGGCACGATGCCGTGGTGCGCTTCACCATTCATCTTCTTGTCGTCGAACGCAGCCGATTTGCGTTTCGTGTCGGCGCAGCTGATCAATGAGCCGAGTCTGGGCAGGTTTCGGCTAACCGACGCCAGAATGGTCGGCGCTTCATCGTGCTGCGCCTCCGACAGATAACGGTTCTCCGTGCGCGGGTAGCTTGTGACTTTGTAACGTTCGTACAGCACTTGCGCCGCGGCCAACACTTCGTCACCCGTATAGCCAAACTTGCCGCATGCGGCCACCGTCAATTCGTTCAGGGACAAAGGCAGCGGCGGCGCCTCTCGCTTGGGCGACTTGTCATACGCTGATATCTCTGCCGGCTGGTCTCGCATACGGACAACAAGCGCACGCGCAACAGATTCGTCGATCAAACGGCCCGCATCGTCGAGACCGGCTTGGTCTTCGCGCGCCTTCCAGTTGGCGACAAACAGGCCGTTCTCATGCCGTATCTTCGCCGCGATAGTGAAATAGCCGGCCGGCTTGAATGACTCGATAGCCCGATCGCGGCCATATACGATCATGAGCGTCGGGGTTTGGACGCTCCCGACGGTCAATACGCCGTCGAATCCGAGCTCAAGAGCGCGTAATGTGACGGCACGCGTCAGGTTCAGGCCGAAGAGCCAGTCGTAACGCGAACGCGCAAGTGCCCACATGAACCATGCGCGAAACTGCTGCTCCTCATTGCTGCGCATCGAGTCAAGTGCCTGACCGACCTTGGCCGGGTTGTAATCGTTGACGAGCAGCCGTAGGACGGGCTTGGTGTTACCTAGATAGATCAGAACTTCATCTACAAGAAGCTGGCCTTCCTCATCCGGGTCACCCAGATGCACGACTTGATCGACCTCGGACAATAGTTTTTCTACCGCGCGGACGTTACGCTCCAAATCACCACGGGGAGCCATCAGCCAGGCAGTTGGTACGATCGGAAGGTCTTGATAACGCCAGATCTTTGAACCGCTCTTGCTGCGTGGTAGGTCATCGGGAAGATACTCGTCTGGCATGGCCTGCTCGAGTGCGTGACCAGCGAGCGGCACGAAAGCATTGTCGCCGATATAGGTCACCACGCCGTCGCGACGCGGCGTGCCTGGCAAGACTGCGACCACGGCTTGCACAAGGCTTGATTTTTCGCCAACGAACAATCTACGCACCTTTATTACCTTTCAGTTGTACTAATTGGCTAATCGAGATCAAGCGCTGTTTCTTGATACGGTGCCTGACGTCGCACCAACTGCAGTGGGGATTACAGCGACAGTACGCGTGCGCAGGTTAGTGATTGCCGCCGGTATCTGCGCCAGGCGACTCGCCGGCCCCTGGCGCATCGGTCCTTGACAAAAATTGTTGCGCAGATGAGGCGGGGTCATAGGGGACTGTGGTCGACCCTTGCCCATAGAACTCGGTGATAGTCGCTTTGCCGTTGATTCCCCACCAAACACGGGTGAACAGCTTGTTGTCGATGGTGACGTTGATTGCACCACGAGCGCCGCATGTGAGCATGCTTTGCTCGGGTGGACCCCAGAAAAGGAGGTTTGGGCTGCAGTAGTTTGGGCCTGCGCCTACGCTTTGCGCGCCTGTGCCTTGGCCTGCGTTGCGCGAGCTCGCAGGCAATGAGCTCCTGACATCAGGCGGGAGGTCTGCCACGCTGCTATTCAGGTCGCAGGTGGGAAATGGTTTGCCGTGCTCAAGCGCATTCCAAAGCTTTTCGATGGGGGGCTTGCATTCTGACTCAGTCTCTGGCCCGCGAGGATCTGCTAGGCACAGCAACACTTGACAACCCCAATCGTCGGCGAAAACTGGGGAAGGCGTTACGAATGTCAACAGCGCGCCGCAAACCAAGAGGCTATGCACTCCGCTTTCCCAGTTCAACAGACGAGTTTTTCCACCTATAATGGGGTTAGCCATTTGAGCCTCAACAGTTCCAACAGTGGTTAGGTTGATGTCGGTGTTGATAGCACTGGCATCATCCGCTTCATCTCACGTCGCACTTACCTCGCACTCACGTCGATTCTTTACGCAGTAACACGTGTACCGTGCTGACGCGCGGGCAAGTCTCTTTGACGAAATCAACCGCAATATCAAGGCGCTTCCAAAGCTTCGTCCGCCCCAACGCGGTTTGGACGACGTAGACCTTCGATTCGCTGGGTATCTTCACGTTCATCAACCACCAGCCATCACGGTCATCACCAGTTTCGCTCTCGCTGGTCTCCACCAAAAACACTTCGTATTCAGGTTGGGCTCCGTCGAGGACCGCGAGGTCCCGTTTTGTCAGCGTGTGCATTTGCTCCCTTGCAATCGTTCGTACAGCAAGGAGTAATGCCACGAGACAGCTCAGTTTTCCATGATTCAACCTGCCAATCTCACGAAAAGCATCGAGTGTTTAACGTTTGATATGATTTGTTGTACATGAAAATACATTTATGGATTCGATTCAACAGATTTAATTGTTGAAGGTGTGTCGCTTCGTAACGAAATGCGACATAGGGTGGAAGCCTGCAAACGATCCCTTGCGATCCGCACGCATCTCTTGCGGTACGATTGCAGACTGCTGTCGCGCGGAGGACGGCGTTTGCTAGTAGCCCGCTTGTCTTGTCTTATGGTAGCCCGACCTTGATTAGTAACGGTGCAGGTGCGCTTAGTATTGACTTACTTCAGATGTTATGGTGGTGGAACCGACTATGTATGACTTGCAAACGTTGACGGGCTTCGATTTGATCATCGACGCAAGGAGCCCGCGTGAATTCAAGGAAGACCACGTGCCGGGAGCTATCAACCTCCCCGTGGTATTCGATGAAGAATACGCTGAGGTCGGGACCACTCATCGGACTGACCCAATGCGGGCTTATCAGATCGGGGTCGCGTACTCGCTTAAAAACATTGCTCGTCATTTGGAGCTTCCGTTTTTCCAGACAAGCAAGCGAGCGACCATCCTTGTGTACTGTTTTCGCGGCGGGAAACGGAGCAAGCTTTGGACGGATGCGCTGGAGACAATTGGCTACAAGGTCGAACGTTTACCTCGAGGGTGGAAGGGCTATCGGAACTGGGTGAGAGAGACACTCGAGCAAGTGCCTACCAAAATGACTTTTAATGTGCTTTCTGGTCCGACTGGATGCGGAAAGACGAGTCTGCTTCACGCGCTGCGAAAAGCGGGAGCCCAGATGCTGGATCTCGAAGCGCTCGCTTCACACAGAGGTTCCATAATTGGCGGCATCCCCGGGCATCCCCAACCCAGTCAGAAGTACTTTGACACGCTTCTGCTCGATGAAATAAGTCGGTTTGACTTAGCAAAGCCTATCTGGATCGAAAGCGAGAGCAAGAAGATCGGTCAGGTACAGTTGCCAACTTCATTATTCGAGGCGATGCATCGCTCCCGTTTGTTTGTTGTGCACACACCGATGTCAGAGCGTGTTGCGATGTGGCACCGAGAATATCCACATTTTGCAGAAGACCCTGTTGGGCTGATCGAAAAACTAACCTACCTGAAACCGCTGGTAGGTGGGGTCACGATCGACAGGTGGAAGGAACTCGCTGAGCGTAGGGAAATGGATGCGCTTTTCGAGAGCATCATGATTGATCACTACGATCCCGCTTACACGCGGTCAACAAACAAGAACTACGGCAAGACCGGGGAGACGACTGCAATACACTTGGATTCTCTCGACTCAGACTATCTTGCCGCGGTCGCGGAGGGACTGCTCGCGAAGGGTGACCAGTTGTCGGCGCCGTCGCTTGTTTAGGACGTTTACGCGTCTATCCATGACGGAGAACCAAGCCGGCGGCACAAGGCTCAGCCAAAGCATGTGGAAATAACCCCCCGGTAAGGCGGCTCGGGTTGGATGCAGTTGAGTGTACGGCGACCGTCCGTTTTCGTGGTGTGCCCCATGGTATCCGTTGTTGACCAACAGGCAATTTGAAAGCCAAAAATCAACATCCCAGGAGTGGATAGCGTCGTGTTGGCTTTGGTGGTCAAAGCCGTAGTGCTGCATGTAACCTACAGTCTCGACGATGAAGACGCTAATTGTCGCGTAACCAAACACGAACAGTGACAGCCGCCAAGCGTGCAGCGTTAGCGGCAAGATCACCAGCAGAAAGGCGATCAAGATATTTGCATACAGGCGCCGAGGGACGGAGCGATCTCGATACGATGTTGAATTCAGCGAGGCCCTCAGCGCGCTGAGATACGACCGGACCACGTGAGCCCATGATGACGTGCCCACGGAAGCAGTGGACCCAAACAACGGGTCGCCGAGATGGTCGTGGTGTAATTCATGCGCGAACCTGTAGTGAGGGTAGCCAGCGACCGTAAAAGCAAAGTCGCTAAAGCCGCGCCAGAGCCGTCCGGTTCGATGGGTCAATTCGTGCAGATGGGCCATAGCGGTGGCACTTAGCACTCCGCAGGAGATAACCAGGCCAACAAATTCGACCGGGCCTGCAGTTGTGGCTTCGCGAGCCGCAATTGCAAGCGCCATCGCCCAACTTAATGCAAACCAACAAGGGATTTGGCGCTCGGACAACCTCTCGATTGGAGCGGCACTCAAAGGTGGGCCGCGGCCAATACATGCGTCGAGAAGTGGCACCAAAACTAGCGCAATCGCTACAAACATCCACGCATAGCCGGCAGCAAATAGCACGGCGCCTGACAAAGGAAGGCTCAGCGAGAGCCAGAAGCTCCGTCTTGGACTAGACGAGCAGTCCATTGACTTCCGCGAATTTGACTACCTCGGATATGTGGGAAGCACCAACCTTGTCTTTGATTTTCTTGTAGTTGCCGTAGATCGTCTGCACCGAGACATCCATCTCCCTTGCGATATCCTCGGCCGTGAAGCCGTCTTTTAGGTAGCTGACGACTTGCAGGTCTTTACCCGTGATCGAGCGAGACTCCATGATTTCGAGCTTAGCTACGCGAATAGACCAATCAAGCAGCTCCACGGCAAGTGCACGAAAATACATGCGACTCACAGAGAAGATCTTTTCGCCTTCCGCCTCAGTCTTGTCAGACCCCAGGTAAAGCACACCGATTCGCCCCTTGTCGCTCGCGTGTACCGGCACGACGAATCCGCTGCGGAAGCCATGTTCGTGAGCTGAGGTAAGCATATCCCTCTGCCCTTGAGTCGTTACCTCCACTTGGGAACCGAAAATCGGTTCTGTATTGCTGACTGAGTAATCCAAGAACGGATCCGTCATGAACCATTTGTTAGCGTTGTAAAGTTGGCACCACTCGGGCCGACATCCTATTAGAAACCGGTGTGAAGCACGGCTTTCAGAGGACTCGGCTGGATTCATCGAGACGAAGACATACGACTCAGCACCCAACGTCGAGACGATCGCCCTTACACAATGCGCCACATCGGACTCGTCCTGCGCCGATATAATTTGGTCAAAATACTTCAAAACTGATGCTTCGGATTGGGTCGATTCCATGCCTCAGTCTCCTTCGATTACCAGTTATTGCTTTAAGCCATCATCCGTAAGTTTGCGTCGTATCTCATTGTAAAAAGGCGCAATCTGACTTTTGTACGGGTCGGCATTTGCAAAAACGTCAAATTCGTCAAGCTTGCTGATTAGCAAAACCTGGACCGATGCCGCGTCATCTTTCTCAATGATGCGGCGTTCCAGCGAATATCCACGAGATACCTTGAAAAGCTTCAACGTCACCTGTTCGGTGTCGACGTTCACGGATCGTTCAAATGCCAGAGTCTTCGCCATCATCGACCTCGCCGCGATGGTTGTGATGTCCGCACTTCGAACAAACGACGCTCTCTTGATCGATATCTGTAAGGCTCGATACAAACTCGTCGGAGCCACACGCATTGCATTCGACGAGCAACGCTTCGAATTTCGTGCGGCAGAATTGGCAAGTAACATGATGCACTTCACCCTCGGCAAGGACTTCCCATCCATCTGCCATCGGGATGCTGCATCGTGGGCAAACAAAACCCCGGTGTTCGATTTCGTTCATGTTCTCGAAAGGACAAAGTAATAAAACCATACTCCGGTTGCTGTATAGCGAATATGGTAGCGCGGGATCGAGATACGTGTTGGCCGCTGAATCTTTTGCCCGACGCAGCGGTCGCGCCAACTCTGCGATTGGAAAAGCTTTTTTCAATTGGCGTCGACGTGATATTTAGGTTACGTGAGTGTGTTCTTACCGCGCTGAAGCGTGCACGCAAATCGCCCCTCTTTAGTACCGGTAATAACTTCGCGCTTTGATTATGACCGAAGGACAGGTTGAGGCGCCCGCGGACGTGGCGCTCGCTACATAAGAAAAAGGCCCTGGACCCACTTATGCTCTCCGCTCGGGGTGCGCGACCGCGTGATCCCGACCGCCTGCCCGGGGAGGAGACGGGCCTTCCGGTGCTGGTCGCCGAATCGCCGCGCACTCGAATCGCCGACGAGAATCGTTCGCGTAGGCAATTGCGGTGAGCCTTCGAAAGTTCACTTCCGCGGGCTGGTAACTGATTGGCTTGCGTTTTCTGACAGGACTTGCCTTGGGCGGCCTGATGCCGCATGTCATAGCCGCAATCTGGCATCGCAGGCTGGATCACATGGTGGGCACTGCGCTTGGTTACTGCGTGTCCGCGCAATTCGCCGGACAGGACGCGGGACCGCTAATGGGTGGCTTTGTAGGCGGTCATATTGGCACGGGCGCGCAGTGTTCCTCGGAACCTTCGTGCTGCTTGCGCTGGGCGCTGCTTTTAATTGGCACGTGGTCCGTCGCGCTAGTGGCGCGCGACTGGACACCATCTAGCAAGAGAGAATGCACACACATTGCGGCAAGCGAAGCAAAAGCTGTGTCAACAGCCATAGCGGCTTTGCCGAGGCATGCTCCGGTATTCTGAAATCATCAAAGCCACGGGCGTTGACTCAATCTCTTGTCTTCGAACGCTTTTATTTCTTCCGAGAATAATAAGGTCGCACCTACTTCGTCGACGCCTTCAAGAAGATTCTTGCGCAGCATTTCCGGCATGTCGAATGAAACGTGCTGACCATTCGCCCAGCTCACCTGACGCGTTTCCAGATTGACAGTGAGACTAAAACCCAGGGTGTCTTCAATCTCCGCTCGTAATGCCTGGATTTGTTCATCGGCCAATATGACTGGAAGGATGCCGTTCTTGCAGCAGTTATTAAAAAAGATGTCAGCAAAACTGGTTGCGATCATCACCCGAATGCCGAACTGATAAAGCGCCCACGGCGCATGTTCGCGGGAACTTCCGCAACCGAAGTTTTTTCCAGCCAGCAGAACCGACGCATGGGCGAAGCGTGGGAAATTGATCGGGCATTTGGGGTTGGGAATGCGCTCGGATGAAGCCTTGCCGTAATAGCCTTCGTCCAAGAAACGCCATTCGTCAAAAAGATAGGGACCAAATCCGGTCCGTGCGATCGATTTCATAAACTGCTTTGGAATGATCGCGTCGGTATCGATGTTGTCGCGGTCTAGTGGCAATACAATCCCGGTGTGTTTGGTGAACGGTGTCATGGCTGTACCCTGCTTTCTCGGAACAAGGCGCTGACGTCGGTGAAGCGGCCTCGCAGCGCAGCTGCTGCGGCCATCGGCGGACTAACCAGATGAGATCTGCCGCCGGCACCTTGCCGGCCTTCAAAATTACGATTTGATGTCGACGCAACGCGTTCGCCCCGGTCAAGCCTGTCGGCATTCATTGCCAGGCACATCGAGCATCCCGCTTCGCGCCATTCGAAGCCGGCAGCCATGAAAATCTTGTGTAGCCCCTCCAACTCCGCCTGACGCTTGACGGTAGTAGAGCCCGGTACTGCAAGTGCGAGCTTGATGTTTGGCGCGATCCGTCCGCCCAGTTTCGTCAATACTTCAGCCGCAGCGCGCAGGTCCTCGATGCGGCCATTGGTGCAGGAGCCAATAAATATCTTGTCCAGGGAAATGGACGTTATTGGCGTTCCGGCGTCGAGACCCATATAGCTGAGCGCGTTCATATACGACGTGGACTTAGCCTGGTCTCCACCTGCAATGGGATCGGGGATGCGGCCGGACACATCAACCACCATTTCGGGAGACGTTCCCCAGGTGACCTGAGGCAAAAGTGCGGTTACATCCATACGCACTTCTGCATCGAATACGGCGTCGTCATCTGATTGCAGTGCCAACCACTCAGTTTGCGCACGCAACCAGTCCTCGCCGCTGGGTGCGCGCGCACGCGTTTTGCAATACGCCAGCGTGGTCGCGTCCACCGCGATCAGACCGGCTCTCGCGCCAGCTTCAATGGACATGTTGCACAGGGTCATGCGCGCTTCCATTGAGAAAGCGCGCACCACCGGGCCCGCGAATTCAATCGCGTGTCCGGTCGCACCATCGGTTCCTATATGGCCGATTATGGCGAGAGCGACATCCTTCGCTGTGCAACCCGCAGGCAGCGTGCCGTCAACGGTGATACGCATTCGTTTGCTTCGGCTTGTGACCAGCGTTTGCGTACTGAGCACGTGTTCGATTTCCGACGTGCCAATGCCGAATGCGAGAGCACCAAACGCGCCATGCGTACTGGTATGAGAGTCGCCACAGACAATCGTCATGCCGGGAAGGGTGCTGCCAATCTCCGGTGCGACAACGTGCAGGATGCCCTGTTCGGGATGAGTCATGCCAAAGTGATCGATGCTGGTCGCGCCGGTATTTTCCTGCAAGGTTAGAACCTGCGCGCGGGAAGTGGCGTCTTCAATGCCGTGGGACCGGTCAGTCGTGGGCACATTGTGATCTGCCGTTGCAAGATTGGCGCGCGGACGCCACACCACACGGCCCTCCTGACGCATCGATTCGAACGCCTGGGGGCTCGTGACTTCATTCACGAGGTGGCGGTCGATGTAGAGAAGGGCGGTGCCATCAGCCCTGCTTCGGACTACGTGAGCGTCGAAGATCTTGTCGTAGAGCGTTCGGCCCATTTTCGCTCCTAGCCTTGAACAGCGTTCGAATTTTCAGGAAGCGCATCTTCTGGTAGACCGAGGTCCTTTGTTTCAGGAAGAAACCAGGGAAGAATCATGCCGATGACATACACGGATCCAAACATTAATGCCGCATGAGATACGCCGCCCAGCGACTTGATCATGGAGCCGGACAGAATCGGGAAGACCCAGGCAACCAGGCGGGCAGAGTTGAAAACAAAGCTTGTAGCGGTCGAGCGGACAGACGCATTGAACAACTCGGCCGGGTAAATGGCCAGCCAGGCGAACGTACACCCCAGGGTGAAGAAGCCGTTGATCGCGGCAATGGCCAGCATGCCTTCGACGGAACTGATCCAGCCGTAAGTCAGGACAGTGGTCGCCAATGACCCGGCAAAACCCAGGAAGAGGAACCATCGGCGCCCCACGCTATCGATGATGAAGCCTGACAGCATGTAGGCAATGATCGCACCGACCGTGTAGACAATCGATACCGAAGAGATCCAGTGACCGGCGTTGACAACATGTTCCTGCTTGGCCAACTCTGCCGTGCGTGCCGGAAGCCAACTGGAAACAGCCCACCAGCCCACGATCGTCACAATGGACAACACGGTTGTCAGGACGATCCGGCGAACCGACTCTCGCTCGCTGAATACCTGCTTCAGTGTGAACGGGCGCTTGGTGGGTTGGTCGCTCACGGCGGCGGAGCCGGTTGCGTTCCATTGTTTGTTGCGCACGGCTTCCTGCCATTGTTCCGATTCGTCCACGCCGCGCCGGATATAAAGAACAAAAAACGCGGGCAACGCGCCAATCACGAACATAACGCGCCAGTTGTCTGCACCTAACGGGTCGGCGCTGGTTAAGGCATACCAGGCCACGGCGGCGATCAGCGTGCCCCATCCAAAACCCGACTGCAAAAAGCCGGCACCCTTAGCCCTCGCTTCACGCGGCCACGTCTCGGCAATCAACGCGATGCCTGTGCTCCATTCGCTTCCCATGGCAAGGCCCGTCAGGAAGCGCAGTACGCACAGATAGACCAGGCTGCCTGAGAACGCTGTGCATCCTGTCAGTATTGCGTATGCGAGAACCGACCACATCATCATCGGCTTGCGTCCGACATAGTCGGCAAGAACGCCGCCCACCAGGCCGCCAATACCCCAGCCGAGCAGGGTAATTCCGATCACCAGTCCTGCGTAGAGCGGCAGCGAACTCATCTGGCCTGGCGTCAGCACCGAATGCATCAAAGCGGGCAGCACCATGATGAGAGCGAGCGCCTCATATCCGTCAAAGATCCATCCGAGAAACGCACCATTCAGTGTGAGCCAGTGTTTCCTCGTCAACTTTGCATACCAGCGGGGAGATGGTGCAAGTTGCGCCGGAGAATCGTTCACCATGTCGTTCATGGATTTGTCTCGATTTTATATTTTGAAGGGTTTGCCAGATGACCGCTCTTTGCTTTAGAGCGTGCCAGCCCTCGGCAGCATCGGAATTGAACCCAGAAGTGCTTGCCGAGGCTGGATTATAATATTGACAAATAGTCAAAACTACTGCTCTCTCACGAACAGAGCCATCGTCCATGACGATGCGTGACACTGCTTTTTTCCAAGGGATCCATGCGCATCGATATCGAGTCCCTTAGAGTCTTCTTGGCAGTGGTGGAAGAGGGGAGTATTGCAACTGCATCCCGGGCACTGCATCTGGTGCCTTCTGCCGCTAGCAAGCGGATCTCGGATCTCGAGAAAGATGCTGGCTCGCCCCTTTTTTACCGTCATAGTCGCGGTGTTTTGCCTACGCCAGCCGGCATCGCCCTGTATGGCCATGCAAAACAGATTTTCGAGCAGATCAGGCACATCGATACGCTGTTAAGCGAATACTCTGGCGGTATCCGGGGTCACGTGCGGCTGTCCGTGACCTACACAGCCATGGTGCATTACTTGCCGGCGGATTTACGCCGTTTTGCGAGCTTGCATCCGGAAATCAAAATAGATCTGATTGAAAAGCCAAGCGATGTGGTGGTAAGAATGGTTGAGAACGGGGTCGTCGATTTCGGCATCTGCGCCATTCCCGACCCGTCCTTGAGGTTGACTTGCTTGCCATACAGGATTGACCGGCTGTTCCTGGTGGTGCCCGTCGACCATGCTTTTTCCAAAAGGAAGTCAATTAGCTTTGAAGAGACGCTAGATTGCGACTATGTTGGCATGCAAGAGGGTGCGTCGATTCATACGCTTTGTACACGCGCGGCGGACGCTGCCGGCAGACAACTGAAGCTCCGGATTCAGGTAACGAATTTCGAGGCTGTTCGCAACATGGTTGCCGCCGGTCTGGGGATAGGCATCTTGCCCAAGGTGGGAATACCCAAGCACGAAAAAGCGCGATTAGTCAATATTCCTTTGGATGAACCGTGGGCGGAGCGTCCCTTAAGTATCGTATGCCGTGAGCTTGAAAACATGCCAGCTCCCGCTCGCATGATGGTTGAGCAACTGATGCAGGAAAGGCCTGGATTCGGCGCTGCCGATGCGTTATCGATTATGTAGATCAGGAAGCGGCGCATCGTTTCGCTCCTGTGCAAACGCCTCCTCAATCCACATTGAATACACGGTGTTTGGCAAGCACGCCGACTATCCGGCCAAGCTGCTCGAGTCGGAAAGTCATGTCCCAGCATACCAACGCGTGCGTGAACGCGCGAAAGGAGTTCAATTTCCTCATCATTGCTCGCACGGATGCTACTTATCTCAAAGACAATCCGGAGGGAGTGGTTGCACGCGTCAATGCCTATCTAGACGCGAGAGCGGACGCGCATTTCATCGTATTCAAAGGTTTTATTGGTACGCTCGCGGAGTTTTGTATTCGCGCTGTTGGCGTTGCAAGTGGGCGCATAGTGGGTACGGGCGCGAGAGATGGCGCCGAAAGTGGCGCCGTTGCCGCGCATGAAGACCAGCAATTCAACCTGCTGGCCAAAAAGCTGCAACACGGCAGACAAATAGGTGGCGCGCTAATTTTCGTCCATCACGTATTGGCGCCGTGTTTCAGAAAGCACGGCGGTCACCTTCGTCATGTCTTCCATGTCGCCCGTCAAGACATCGATGAAATGCCAGTTGTGACCATCAGGCGCTGCGGGCACAAGCTTCACAGGTAGCCCCACACGGTAAGTTGGGCTGAGTCCGGCCGACTCCAGTTTCTCGTTGATTACCTGCTGGATCTCCTTGGCGGAGCGTGAATCCTTGATCATGCGGATACTCCTTTGCGGTTTCCGGGATTAGTCCGGGCGCGGCGGCTAGATTGCTGCTTTGTCGTCTGGTGCACTTTCGGTATTCTCTTTTTCATGCTTGATGGCGGTTTCTTCCCTGGTTGCGGAGCATGTTCCGCAACTGGGCGCAATCTTCTCGCCGTGATTTTTCTTTTCCTGCTGCACTTTCTTGTCATGCGGAATGTTGCGGGGATCGGTCGTGAACGTTTCTCGGATGTTGGTAAATAGGCCGCGTGGGCGTGCGGTCTCCTGAAGACGTGCGCAGGTTTCGGGCCCGTCCTTCGATTAGATTGTGCCAAACAGAGTTTGGAAGAGAAGCGATCCGGAATGGCGCGATGCGGTTCGTTAAGATTTTGCTCAGCTCATGATCGCTCGCCGAGATGATCAAACATTTGCGCTTCCGAAAAACACTGCTTTACAGCAAGTCGGAACGAAGTTCCCGGACGCCGCACCCAAGACGTTCCCGCAACAGCGAACGTAATGTCGCGCCGGTTTCGTAACCCACTTCTGCCGCAATCGATTTGAGATCGAGGTAGCCGCTGCGGATCAGCGACTGAGCATGTTTCACGCGCCAGTCCTGAGAAAAAGCGAGCGATGATTGCCAGAGCACTCCCTGACAGCGACGCTGCAGCGAGCGCTTGCTGGTGGCAAGCGCGCTCGCAGCATCCTGCAACGGAAACCCGCGCGCAGATTCTTCCGTGACCATTGCTTAAAACGCTGGATCAGTGGATCGGCCCGCGCGAGATGATTCGGAATAATGTATCCGCCTGTGACGAGCGGATATCGGCGAGCAGATAGCGGGACACCAGTGCAACAAGTTCAGGGCTTCGTCCGGATTAGCCACAGCCCAAGGTCACGGCGCCTGCCGTTGCGCCAATGTTCAAAGGCACTAGCATTCGCGATTTATCCACGGAGACTGCCGGATAGCGCTGCCGGAAGAGCGGTGCCAGCCCCCAGTTTGTAGTGACTTCGCGGCCGTCGAACAGCCCCGCCTCGGCAAGGATGAAAGTGCCAATGCACAAAGCACCCAGACGCTCGCTCGCGGCCCGCCATGCCACCAAGTGCGTCTTGGCATCGAACACATCCGAACGTTCGACCAAGGCCAGCATTGCGTCTGGCATGTAGGTAGCGAGCGCGGGCACGATTACCTGCCGCAATGCTCAATCTTGCGTACGGAAAACTTATCTCCCTCACGGGTGCTTGGCTAGATGAAGTCCAAAACATGGAAAAGAGGGTAAAGCATCAACCAAGCATTGCAGCACCCGATGATTCCCTTTGATGACGGGCCATGCTACGCGATCATTTGCCTCTCTCGGACCATTAGCGAGCGACCGTTATTGCGAATGTCGAACGTCCCTTGTGGAGTCGATCATAGTTAATCGTGCTCGTGTATTTAGGTATCCTATCAAAAAGTGATTCTTGGCACCTAGGGTGTGGTGTTGCGAAGGTCTGTTCTTCGACTCTTCCTTTATTTATAGGTGACAAGTTATCCACAGACGCACAGTATCTGCGGAGGTGCTGTTGCGCTAACGAAGAGCGGCCTAGCGTTGCGCGCCAAAGCGCGTAGTGACGCAACACCCGTGGCACACCGTCGACACAACATGCTTGGTCGTTGTTGCGCTCACACATGTCGATCCCCGGCGGCTCTGGTCCCGAGTCGCCACAGCATGTCGATGTTTTTCAGATATGTGGCGACGTCCTCAGGTGCCGCGTGGATGATTGGATGTCGCGAACTATCAACGCTGTTCACTTCCGCCGTCCACGGATCCTCGAGGCTCGTGCAAACGCTTTCGACATCCTCACGATAACGCTGGACTCTCGCGCCATCCCACGCTTCAATGACGCCTGGCGCCAGGAGTATCGAGAGCACGCCTTTCCGTTCGCCGATGAATCGAACCGGAGCCAGCAGCCCGGCGAGGTAGAGGATCAGAATCGCATCAATGATCCGCTCGTCGTGGTCCTCATCCCAGACAATAGCGAAGTCAAGGAACGTGGCGCTCTGGAGCGGATTCAGCAGCTCATCGTGCCACGTCGGGACTCGCAGAACGGAGTAGTGAGTTCCCCGACCGAGATGGCCCACGGGACGAGTTTCATCATGCAGCGTCTGGAAGAACGGGCAGTAGGACATGTGACACTCCTTTCGGGAGAGGGCGGCGCCAGCCGTGAGGCTCGGCCATTTCGTGGCAAAGCGTTCGACAACGTTAGCATACCGCTGTAACGCTAGACCACGAATTCAGCGTCGCTTCTTCGCCGGGCCACGTACCGGCTCGACGCGAGAGTCCGGGGGCATCGCAGACACTGTCGCCTCCGGCAGCGCACCAAGCTCGGCGAGTTTGTCTCGTGCTTCCCGATACGGCTCGTAGAACTTCGCCCACTTGCTGAAACCACCCAGTTCACCAACGGCGCGTAGCATGGCGAGGTGCGATGCCGTTAGCAACTCAACAGTCGACTCAAGCTCTGCGATCTGGATATTCTTGTCGGCTAGTGATGTTGCCGTGTCTGCGCCGGACCGTCTTGCAACGCGAGCGCGCCAGCGCCGATACTCCGCCTGACGCTGCTGATATTCAGCAAGCAGCTTACTTCTTGGTTCACTGCGCGTGATAGATGATGCAGCATTGATGGACGGGTGCCGTCGGGCGACGGCGCGTGCCGTAATGTCTTCGTCATCGGCCAGCAACCTTTCGAGGATCTCGCGCATTTCGTTGTTGTTGGAAGGTGCAATCTCGTTTGGTTTAGTCATCAAGTACTCCACGTTCCCGGGGCTGTGACAGGTCCGGGCCATCCGGAAAGGGACGTTCTCCTGGTGGCGTCGTGAGAAGCTTCCGTACGCCGGCCAGGCGCTTTTCTGCATGGTCGAGCTGATTCCTCCAGCCGATGCTCGTCGACGGCCGGGTTTTGATTGTTTCCACCGCGAGCTTGAATTTGCCTTCTAAGCGAATGAGGTTCCGTCGATTCTCCGGCAGATCAGTTGCCGAGAGATGGCGGCAATCCGCGAAGCATTCGAGATGTTTGGGGCACGGGTCAACCGTAAATGAATTGAGGCAGTGCCCGTACGGCGTAGCATGGAAACCGTCCGCTTCAGCGCGCAGGTACTCATACGCCGCGGCATCACCCTGGGTTGCCTGGATGCGGTGGAACGCATCGACGATCGGACCGTTGGCTTTGCCGCCTTTGATGAGCCGGGCAACCGTACTTGCTTTTTCACCGAGCATGATTTCGATGTCCTGGGGGATCTCGATCTGATCGAGATCTTCTGCCAGGCTGCGATGATCGTATTCGTAGCTTTGTGCGACGCTACGCCGGTTGAAGCGTTTCGAGATGATCGTGTCGGCAACGCCCAGCCGAAACAGCTCCGTGTTTTGCAGATGACGCAGCATGTGCGACTCGAGCTTCAACCCGCGATCCTCGTCCGACTCACCGTATTTTTCGAATAGCGATGGTATTTTCTTGTCATCACCAAGCGCAAGGCCAATGAACCTTGGATCTGGCCGGCTGACTGCCATGTAGCGAGTTACGTCGCACAGCCCATCGTTGCGCTCCTCGGCGAGCGAGCGCTTCGGCTGAACCAATAGAAATTCCCATGGCTGCGCAGCGCCGATTGCCAACTGCAGTGGCGTCGTATCGGATACCTTCGTCGGCGTTGTGGAGCGGATGTGATCCTCCAGTTCGCCGATATGCAGGTATGTGCGGTGCCAGTTCATGCGTTCGCGCAGCCCGACGACCTTGCCGTCTGCATGACGGAAACGCAAAGTTATCTGTCCGCCGCCCATCTGTTTCTGCAAGCGATGGCCAAGCTGATACACGGCCATATCCAGCGTGAGCTGATCACTGCGCTGCAGTTCCGTTTGATGGCGATGCAAGTCAGTCAGTACGGTCGGATCGAAGCCGTCTCGATAGCGTTCAATAAACTGCTCGCGCGGGATATTCAGCCAGAATGGGTTACCCATCAAGCATGTGTACATTTCGGTGAACGGTACAAGCTCATCGAGCTGGTACCTTGGCAGGAGTCGACCAGTTTCGCATTGCAGCTTCAACGTCGCGCGCAGCGGCCTGGTGAGTTTTGCCACATGCTCGAGGGTCTCGGTGAGCAGTGCCCGGAACATCTCCGGCACAGGTTGAGCTTTTTCAACCAGAACCCGGCTGTCCGATTCCCCGATCTGCTGCTTTTCGGCAAAGTGGCGAATCATAAGCGACGATGAGATTCCGCCGGCTTCCCCTGCCGAGCGCCCCTTTGAGTCGAGGTGGGTGCGCTCTCGCTTCCAATCGGCAGGTAGCAAAGCCGCTTCGCCAACGCGCAAGCCCGTCACGATCATGGTGCGTATGGCGGCAAACCGCACGTCGTCAATAAATGTGCGCGGCTTTTCTGTCATCACGATGCGGGTCAATTCCCAGAACGCGCGCCGCTCTGGCAGTCGCTCGACACGCTTGCGCGCTTCCAGATCGGCACGCAGCTCATCTTGCGACCACGTATGCTTGGCCTTGATTGCGCTTTTTCCGCGCATGCGTGGAACGTCGAGCGCCGAGTACAACTGTCCGGCATCGCAGAGGTGCTGGGCATCGAATATCACTTTAGCAACACCAACGACCAGATCACCCAACTTTCCGCTGGCCTGTATTGCCTTTGCAACGCGAGCAGCCAGCTGCAGGTCATCGACCGTCAACTGCCACGGTTCCTTTCTCGCACACGTGGCAACCACTCGCAGCGGCCTGGCAATGCATTGCAAGACGTATGCTGTCGTATTGCGTTTGAACAGCAACTGTTCCGCCACGGCCGCCTTGATGAGATCCTGCCAAGCAGGTGACAGCGTCGCGCGAGCACGCCGTGTCTCGCCCGTCGCAACGAGTTCGGCATTGATGATCGCCAACGCCTTTAGTTCGGCGCCAAAGTCTCTTAGATAGTGCGTTGGAGGGTGGACATCGCCGGCAACGGCAGTGAGATCCCAACCGTTCTTGTCGAGCGCGGAGCCTGTTTCGTCGAGAGGGATTTCCCACGGCAGCCCCTTTTCACTAGCCAGTGTTCTGCCCAGTTCGACGAACGCGCAGTAGTGCGGATTCATCGTCCATTCCCTTCCATTTCAGTGATCACCGCTTGTATCTCGGCAATCGTGCGTTGCAATTGCAGATAGGCTGGCGAGCTGGTGTCACCGCGAGAACTCTGATCGAAGAACATGACCACTTCACGCATCTCGACCAGCACGCGCTCATGCATCGCCTTGTCGTGTAGAGGCATGAACTTCGGGCAGCCATAGCACGAGGTGATCGGGTTGTAGGGGCAAGCCGGTTGCCCGGAGGTGCAACCACCGATACCGGCGATCGGAACGCCGTGCGGTACGCCTGCAATTTGCTGTTCACCTTTGAGACTGGAGAGCTCTTCCTGCGAGATGAACCGGTCGTGTGCAATTTTCGCCACGCGGCGGTATAGATCAGAAGCCCCTAGCGCGCGGTTCACGCGTTCCGCATGGGATGCCGATGTTTCGTAGTACACCAGCCCGGTCTGCACGTGCGAATGGCCCATAAACTCGGCGAGCTCTTCGTGGCTTGCACCGGCGTCAACAAGCCGTTGCGCTGCAGTGTGGCGAAGGTCCGTAGCCGAGCCGAGATCATCAGAGCCGATCAGTTTCCTCACAAGCGAGGCGATCCGAACTCCCGCCTCGTAGTTGGACTCGACAGCGAAGAAGCGTGTGGGACCGGCAACGCCCTCGGCTTGTCGTCGCGCGCATATCGCAACGAAGATCGGAACCCATTCACGCTTGACGCGCCTGGTCAGCGGCTTTCTTTTCGAATTGCTCCGCTGCTTGGCCATGTGGAAGGTCAGATGAACTGTGGGGAGCGCCTCCGGTGCCTCCTGCCAGATACGCACATTTCGTATGCTCAGCATTGCGATCTGGATTGGGCGCATGGCGAACTGATAGGCACACAGCAACATG
This sequence comes from Caballeronia sp. LjRoot29, assembly GCF_964252755.1. Lineage (NCBI taxonomy): Bacteria > Pseudomonadati > Pseudomonadota > Betaproteobacteria > Burkholderiales > Burkholderiaceae > Caballeronia > Caballeronia sp. LjRoot29. Next base: position 48,971 of record NZ_CAXUPU020000032.1, read on the forward strand.
CCAGCGTCGCAGACATTCTCGTGCACCGTCTCCACGGACGATGTGAGAGCCTCAGCCATTTCATCCAGATGCCGCACAATCGCGGCCTCTTCGTCTGCGCTCAGGAATACATCACCAGACCGGACTCCAGCATAGGCATCTCTCGCTGGCAAGGGAAGGGCGGTGGTGATGTAGATGTCGTAGGTATCGGACCAGCCTTGCAGCCTGTGACGGCATAAGAGCCGAAGCAGCGCTTTTGCCAGGATATAAGCCAACAGAGGCATCTCGCGCACCCGCAGTCTGGTCCAGACAGCAGTGATTCCGATGGGACCAGCACGAACGATGTCAGTGACATCATCGAACGCCAAATGCAAGGCAGCAATCACGTAGTTCGCCGCGGTCGATACGCTGAGATCTTCGCCAAGCAGGAACAGGAAGACGTGCTTCAACAGTACGGCGTGAGTGTCCGCAAAGCGCGCAAAGTCGACCCTGATCGTCCTGCCGTTGATTGCCAGTTCAAATACCGCTCGATCCGCCGGGTCCCGGATCGAATGCTGCACGTCATCGAAGTCGTCGTAATAGCGAATGACCGACGGCAGTACCGGCAATCCCGCCACAACCTGATCAATGACGTCATCGACAGGAAACCGACCCGGAAACAGGCTCGACTGCACTGGAGGCTTGCCCATATCAGACGCTCTTGGGCAAAGCGCGCAGCAGCGCGACCCGGTCATCGAAGGCGTCATTCCAAACACCCGCCAATCGATCCTCAAACACACCGCGCGCATACCGCGACGGCATGGTTGATGTCTTTGACCAGCCGAAGAACGTGCGCAGCTTCTGGAGGGCTTCATCCATCGGATCACCATGTTCTAGCAACTGATGGAGCCGGACAACGACACATGAATGTCGAAGGTCGTGCGGCGTGACAACGGTTTTTCCCGTCCGGTCATTCAGTTCTTTGACCGCCTCAATCGGCAAGCACCTCGAAATCTGCGCGAATACCTTCGTCAGCGTTTCAGTCGACAACGGTGTGTTGGCCTGTGAGTTCAACAGAAACGAGTGACCAGGCCGGCCCCGATAGTTTTCGACATAGGTTCGCACCACATCGGCCGTCAACTCGCTGACTGGCACCTGGCGAATCGAATGCACAGTCTTGATGCTGGGCTTTGAATAGCGAGGGTCACGGTCGGCTTCCTCGTACTCGTTATCCTGCACATTGAGCCAGTACCTCGTGCGTCGTTGCTTGTGGTCGTAGGCACTTTTCACCGCGTCCGCCGCAAGCAACAAAACTTCGCCGCGCCGCAATCCCTGGTGCAGCATCAACACAAATGCGACGAAGACCCGCCACCGCGTCTTGTCGCGTCCAAACGGATTGTGCGGGGATTTTGGGTCAAGCAGCGCATATAGCGCTTCGATGGTACTCGCCGGCAACGAGCGAACCGTCTCCACCGTATTGTCCTTGCGGACATGGAGCTGGCTATAAAGCGTGGAAAGCCTGTGCAGTCGCTGCTCGATGCGCTGAAGCCGCTCATCAGAGGTCTGGCTCGTGGATAACCAGGTCACGATGGCCGTCACGAAGCCAAGCCCCGTTTGCCAACGTTTCTCGTCTGCGCCGCTCACCGCCGATTGATTGCGAATGGAGACGAACCATGATTCTAGAATCTCGGCGAGGACTTCGTCGTTGAGCTCGGCCAACGCGTCATCCAAGGCGTTGGCCCCACGGAGACGGTCCGCATGTCGATACAAATCTTCGAGATACCGCAGCTTCTTTAAATGTGTCGATTCGGCGAGCTGCGAAGCGGATACGACTGACCAGACTGCAGCCCAGTATCGTGGCACACCGAAGTCGTCGACCAATACCGGACCACGAAGCACAGCGGGCGCTGAGGCACCGAACAAGTGTTGAAACACGGAGACCGTCCGCTGAAGTACGCAACGCACAAAGATACCATTTATCGAAAATGCCGTTGCGTGACAAACCGGATAAAGACCATCAAAAAACAACAAACTCAAACATACCAGTTCAATTGATAATTCTTTTTATGTAAAGTTTATGCAGGAGCAGCTCCTAGTTGAAGCAGCAAGCCTGCTTTGCCGATGCAGAGCGGCGGCTCCAACAGGACCCGCTAAGAAGCGGTCGAGATTCAGCGCAATGCCTAGGCACCCACGACGCGTCCACGGACTGAGAAGCGTCGGTTGACGATTGGTGACTCCTTTTTAAACCTCAAGGTCAACGATCGCGACCAGTCGAGTCGCTTCGCCATCGGTACGAAGAATCTCCGTGCGTTTTCCGACGTCTTTGAGTTGCATCAAAGCCACTACCGGCTGCGCTACGAAACGAACAATTTATCCGTTGCTACTAGCAATGTTGCATGGTCGGGCGAGGAGCCAGCGTTCATCTTGACGACGTCCGAATTCGGTTGGAACTCGATGCTGCTATGGTGGGCATCATGACAGCTCGGTTGGAAGTTTGGAGCGATGCCGCGTTGGTGTTTTTTCGACTTTCAACACAGTGATATTGCGGGGTTCTACTGGAGACGAGCTCGCCAAGCTGCAGCTTAGCCGCGCCAAGCTGATCCCGAGAAGACCCGGCCAAGAGATAACTCGGCCCATCGCTAAAGCCTCCCGCGGTCGGAGAGGGGCTGTCTAATCGCGGTCCATTCCGGTGTCAGAAGGACATCGGCCCACGTAAACCATATGCACGTGGGCGAGGTCACCTGAACCCATCTCGTTATACAGAAGTGTCGTAGCCGTCGCGCAAGATCTGGATGGTGATCACGGCATCCATGACTCGCTGCATGCCAATCCATAGCGTCTTCGCGCCCGGTTCGCCGTCGCTCTTGCGCCCGAGAAATCCGCCCAGCGAGGCGACCATCCGTATCATCTGGTTAAGCGTCGGCGGCTTTTTTGGACGCGCCTTCTTACAGAGCACATGGGCGCCGTGTATCTCGTCAGCCGCAAAGAACAGCGACGCGTTCAACTCCGGACAGGTTCTGCCCACACGCATGAGCCGCGCGATACGCCACGAAACGACCATATACAGCACGAGCGCCTTTTCCACCCGCTCCATCTGTGAGAGTTGCAGTGCCTCGACCCCGCAGGCGTTCTTCAGGACGTTGAAGAACATTTCTATTTCCCACCTCGCGCGGTACCAGTCAACGAGTTCGATGAGGGCATGCGCATCACCTGCTTCGCGGTTGGTCACAAGACGCCAGATAACGGGCTTCACACCCGCTGGCGCATCCACTTCATACGCCTCGACGCAGGTTAGCTTGACACCGGCACGCCCGGGCAGCGTGACGCGCTCGCTACGCAATTCCTGCCTCACTTCACGCGCCTTCTGTCCGCTGCGCCCGGGCAGCACGAAGCTGATATGGCCGAGCACCCTGCTGGCGTGCACCGTCTCCCACAAACTTGCTTCGCCCTTGAGCGCGCGATTGTGTTGCGAGCGCATCAGCCAGTCCGCCGGTTCACCCAGTTCCTGCGCACGCTGCATGAGCGCGGCGATGTCGCCTTCACGATCGGCCACATACACCAGCCGCGTGTCAGGCAGGGCCCGTGCCTGTTCGGCCACGATCTCATAGCTTTCGATCCACCGCGCACTTTCCTTAACGCCCCCACGCTTGCCGTTTGCATCGCGTGGTTCGCGCGCCCACATCCATGCGTTCATCACACCCAGCGGCTCCCGATCCGGTGTCACCGCATAGGTCGCGTGAAGATACATGCCTACCTGTGCTTCATAGCAGAGCGGGCCAGCCCCTTCGATATCCTGACCGTTAAAGTTCAGCTCTGTCGTATCGGCAATGCACAGCACCACCGGCAACTGCCCCATGCGTGCCGTGGTACGGTCCCAATGCGGCTGCATCATGTGGCGCCAGTCGATGTGCTCATTGCCCAGAAAGCGATATGCAGCGATCGTCTCTGACCAGCCTTCGCACGCGCCCGGAATGCTGGCCGTGGGCCGGCTGGCGAACCGTTTGAGCAGTTCCTTCGCGCGCCGGTCTCGCCGTGGATCACCCAAATCCAGCGTCTCAAATTCCTCGTCCACCCATGCTCCTGCGTCGTCTCGGATCTTCATGCTGAAAATCCGAGAGTAAACGCGAAATCCGCACAGTTAACAACCCCCTTGTGGCTTCTTTTTTACTCCACCATCGTTGCCGCAAGTGTCGAGTTGTGTATAAAGAGATGACCTGAACCCGCTTAAAGTTACACCGTCACAACGATTTTGCCGAACTGATTGTTCTTCTCGAGATAGCGGTGTGCATCGACTATCTCATCGAAAGAAAAGATTCTATCGATCATTGGTTTCAAGGCTCCCGAACTAAGGCCCTTAGTGATGAATTCCACTGCGGCCTTTTGCCGAACTGCATCGCCCGTCGTGTTCCAAATGGTGTAGCCCATGATCGTGGGCAATTTTATTAGCAGATCAAGATACGAAAGTTGCGCGGGCTCCTCACTCAAAGCTCCGTACGCAAGAAGAATGCCCCCGGTTGTCATCGCCTTGATTAGCTTGCCAAAGCTCGGGCCGCCGACCGGATCAAACACAACTCGTGCTCCAACGCCATCGGTGATCCGCATTACTTCGCTCACCAAATCCTGCTCATCCGTTACGATAACGTGGGTGGCGCCAGCCTCTACCAGTTGCTGGCGTTTTGCTTTCGTACGAGTTAAGGCGATCGGCGTAGCACCGAGCATATTCACAATTTGAATTGAGGCTAGCCCCACGCTGCTTGACGCCGCAGGAATTAACACAACGTCACCAGTTTTCAGTTTTGCCGCTTCGACAAAGGCGCCATATACCGTAATAAACATCATCCAAATCGACGATGCCTCTTCAAAAGACAAATTAGGTGGATGCTTTACCACGGCGCTCGCTGGCGCAAGCACGACCTCACCATACATTCCATACTGATTTTGCGAGAACGCTGGTACTGTGTTGACCGCGTCGCCCTTCTTGAAACCGGTTACACCGGAGCCTACCGCGTCCACGAATCCAGCGGCTTCGTAACCGAGCCTCGCGGGAAGCTTGACCTCTTCGATATACTCGCCAGTACGCCACATCGATTCCGCGCGATTTAGCCCAATCGCCTTGACGCGGATTCGAATCTCGCCTTCCCCGGGCATAGGTACATCGATATCTTTAAATTCCAACACTTCAGGGCCGCCTGGGGCGGTAAATTGAACAATGCGCGACATGATTGAATCCTCGATATTTTAAAAACGGAAGTGAAGTCACAACTTTGCGCACCTAGCAAACCAAGTGCGAAATGCTTTATTGGAAACGTCGACAACACGTAAGAAACAGACGGATGTCAATTAGTACAACGTACTATCCACGGTTGCAGAGATTAGGTTTCATCTGCTTACTTCTATTTGATCTCTGAACGCGTCAAAAAGGACGTCCTTGCGGTCGAAATTCCTGCAAGATGAAAGGCCGACCATACGCTTTACAGGAGCGCTCCATGCTATTCAAACGTCCACGCATTGCCATTCTTTGAATCACGGAACTTCCCAGTCAACCGATAGGCTGGGCGGCTGTAGGTCTGGATTATTGCGTCGTGTATCCGCCATCGACCAGGATCGACTGTCCATTGAAGTATGCTGCCTTATCACTTCCAAGGAAGACAATTGCGTCGGCGATTTCCTCTGTAGTTCCCGCCCGCCCCGCAGGAACTGAGTTAAGGAAACTAGATCTCGTGTCGACGTCCCGTCCAACGAAGCGCTCCATCATATCGGTTTGAACGGGGCCCGGTGCGATTGCATTAACCCGGACACCCGACGGGGCGGCTTCCAATGCTGCCGACTTGGTTAAGCCGTTAACTGCGTGCTTGCTCGCGACATAGACAGAAGCCCCGGCGAAGCCTACCTTGCCGGCGATCGACGATATATTAATAATGCTTCCGCTGCGCTGTTTTAGCATAATCGGGAGCTCGTACTTTAGGCAAAGGAGTGTGCCCAAAACATTGGTGTCAAAAGTGATGTGGAAGTTCTCCACCGTCTGTCCTGGTATATGCCCTTGCTCACCTTCGGTGCCAGCGTTGTTCACCGCGACGTCGAGGCGCCCGAAACGTTTCAAGGTAGCGGCTACGAGGCTGCGAACATCCTCTTCGGCCCTCACATCGGCCTTAATAAATTCCGCTTCGGCTCCGAGCGCCTCGAGTTCGACCCGAACCTTTGCCCCAGCGTTCTCGTGACGGCCAGAGACGACGATTTTTGCACCGAGCTTCGCATACGCGACGGCTGTTGCGTGGCCAATGCCTGTTAAAGCACCGGTGATCAATACGACTTGCTTGGCCATGGCCGACCCTGCCTGGAGATTGGTCGTCGAGACGGTTGTTCCGCACGAGTATGACTAAATATTTGCCTCTCAGTCGGCAAGCAACATCTACATAACACAAAGCTCGTAACTCGCATTAAAGAAACAGCGTCAAAATCGCAGGGGATTGACCTTGTATCGACAGCGTGACAGAGTTAAGCGACGAGCTCTTTGGCCTCGTACTGCTCGATGCCCTACATCGCAATGCGACACCTTGATTTGTCCCGGCAAAATGCAGGTATGTGTGAGCAAAGAAGAGATCCGACGCCCCTGGTGTGACCGAGGCGCTTGCACTTAAACGGTAACGACGATCTTGCCGAACTGGCCGTTGTTTTCGAGATACCGGTGAGCTTCAACCATATCTTCGAACTTAAAGGTTCGATCAATAACCGGTTTGAGCGCACCACTTTCAAGGCCTTGCAGGATAAATTGCACTGCGGCCTTCCGCCGAGCTTCATCACCACTTGTTAGCCAGATGTTGTGCGCCTTTATGCTCGGCATTTTCGCAATCATTGCTAGAACGGGGATTGGAGTGTCGCCATCTGCGAGTGCGCCATAAATGTAGACTGTGCCTTGAAAGGCCAGCGCGGATATCAACTTCGGAAAGTTAGGTCCACCTACAGGGTCGAAAGCGACGCGCGCGCCCTTGCCATCAGTGATGCTCATCACTGCTTCAACGAGATCGACTTCATCAGTGGCGATCACATGCGTGGCGCCAGCCTCGAGCAATTGCTTGCGCTTGGCCGAGGTTCGCGTCAACGCAATGGTCGCAGCCCCTGCGTAGTTTGCGATCTGGATCGCGGCGAGCCCTACGCTGCTGGATGCCGCCGGAACGATAACGAAATCCCCTTTCCCGACCTTGGCATCCTCTATGAGCGCGCCGTAAGCGGTGACGAACATCATCCAGACCGACGCTGCTTCGACGTGCGACAAAGACTTCGGATGCTTCACCACGGCGTAGTCCGGCACGGTGATGATTTCGCCATACGTGAAATACTGATTCATCGAGAACGACGGGATCACGTTGACCTCCTCGCCAACTGCGATACCCGTGACGTCTGCGCCGACAGCATCGACGATACCAGCGGCTTCATACCCCAGTCCAGCCGGAAACTTGACGGGCTCAATGTAGTCATCAAGTCGCCACATCGACTCGGCGCGGTTGATGCCGATAGCTTTGACCGTAATGCGTACTTCACCAGTGCCAGGCTCCGGCACTTGCGTCTCGATAAATTCGAGAACTTCCGGACCACCGGCTTGTGCGAACTTGATAGTGCGTGACATGTAAACCCCGTCTAGATGAATGGGAAAAGCGTTAACTCAGGCGGTCGCGGTCGCTTCGTAAGTTGGGAAGTCCGAATAGTTCCGCTCGTCGCCGCCCCAGAACGCGGCGCGCACATACGGAGTCAAGGGTAGCTTGTTCTTCAACCGGTACGCCAGGTCAGGATTCGACGTGAAGTGGCGTCCGAAAGCCACGAGATCCGCATCCCCAGACGCTACGATAGCTTCCGCGCTATCACCGTCAAAGCCGCCGGCGGCGATGATTGCACCCGTGAAATGTGGACGCAGATACTTGACCGCGACAGGCGCATGGTCTTCGTGAAGTGTGTCGTCACCCTTAATACGCGGTTCGATAACGTGCAGATAGGCGATCTTGTAGTCATCCAAAACGCTGGCCACGTAGCTAAAAGTAGCTTCGGGATCGCTGTCAGAGATACCGCCCCACTCGCCGGATGGCGAAATCCGAACACCGACCCTGTCGGCGCCCCATACTGAGATCAGTGCTTCAACGGCTTCACGCAGAAAGCGCACACGGTTCTCGATCGGACCTCCGTAGGCGTCTGTGCGCTTGTTCGTTCCGTCCTGAATAAACTGGTCGACAAGGTAGCCGTTGGCGCCATGCAGTTCAACGCCGTCGAACCCCGCGTCCTTCGCGCGCTGAGCGGCTACGCGGAACTCTTCAATGATGCCGGGTATTTCTTCGATGTCGAGTGCGCGGTGCGGCGATGCCGGCACAAAGCCGTCCTTCGTGAGCGCGACTCCCTCAAATGGCACAACCGATGGCGCGACCGGATCAACGCCGCCGGTCATCTCAACGTGACTTTGACGTCCGCCATGGATCAACTGCATGAAAACGACTCCGCCTTTGGCGTGAACAGCATTGGCAATAGCTTTCCAGCCGTCGACCTGTCCGTCGTGATAGAAACTTGCCGCGCCCAAGTAGGAACGAGCAACGACCGAGATGCTAACGCCTTCGATAATCTCAAGGCCGCCTTCGGATGCCCGTTGACCATAAAAGTCTGCCATCATCGGACTCGGAATATCGCCGGGTTGAATGGTGCGAAGGCGCGTCATTGGAGCCAAAACGACCCGATGGGAGAGCGAATAAGCACCAACCTTTTTAGACGTGAACAAGTGAGCCATGATCTTTCCTTCGGTAGAAGTTCAGGAATGTGAAGTTCGACAGAGCGCCGATTCGTTGATGTGGACTTTAGCCATACCGTCGTCGGTCGAGAAGACCTAGATTCGGATATGACTCATTCCAGATAGGGATGAGTTACGTCAATGTACAGCGATGGTTCGAGCTGGTCTTTGGGGGAAGCTGACACGAACTGATAAAACCTGATACGAATCGACACGTGCCTCACGTGGGGTCATCCGTGACGACCGCCGTGCGGACGATAGGCCGTTTGGAAGTGTCCCGAGTGCGTATTTCGGATGAAGGTGACCGGCCGTTTCGGGATCGTGACCGACGATTTCGGCAACGTGACCGGCCGTTTCGGGAACGTGACCGAGCGGACCGGACAGCAGGATTGGCGTTGCGCATGACATCAACCACGCGGGTTATGCTCGCCGGCTTTGGCCGGAGAGACGATGCCCGCGCACCGGATGAACATGCGCATGATCAAGGACGTTTTACGACTTAAATTCGACGCCGGCTTCTCGCACGATCGAATCGCCGCATCGCTGGGCATTTCCAAGGGTGTGGTCACTAAGTACGTCGGGCTAGCCGGTGCCGCCGGGCTCGACTGGGCGAGCGCTTGCGACATGGACGAAGGCGAGCTCGAGCGGCGGCTGCTCGGTAAGCCCACCGGACCTGCTGCCTACGCCCAACCCGACTACGGGCGCATCCATCAAGAGCTACGCCGTAAGGGTGTGACGCTGACGCTGTTGTGGGAGGAATACCAGGCTGAGTTTGCGAACCGGCAGACCTACCGTTACACGCAGTTCTGTGAACACTATAAGGCGTTCGCCAAACGCCTGAAGCGCTCCATGCGACAGATTCACCGAGCTGGCGAGAAGCTGTTCGTCGACTTCGCCGGCCCCACGGTGGCGCTGACCACGGGGCGTCGCGCGCACATCTTTGTGGCCGCCATGGGCGCATCGAGTTTCACGTTCGCATGCGCCACGCCAGCCGAGACGATGGAGGACTGGCTGAACGGTATCGGCCGCGCGCTGACGTTCTACGGCGGCGTTCCACAACTGATCGTGCCGGACAACCCGCGTGCGATGATCGCTGACCCTGACCGTTACGAGCCGCGCGCAGGCGACACCGTGTTGGACTTCGCGCGTCACTACGGAACCTCATTCTTGCCGGCACGCGTCTATCGCCCCCAGGACAAGCCGAAGGTTGAAGTAGCGGTTCAAATCGTCGAGCGCTGGATCATGGCGCGCCTGCGTCATCATCGATTCGAAACTATTGAGTCGGTCAACGACGCGATCCGCCCACTACTGAAGAACCTGAACGGGCGTCCGTTTCAGAAGCTGCCGGGATGCCGCGCCACCGCATTTGCCGAACTGGACGCGCCGGCTTTGCAACCGCTGCCGGTGCAGCCGTATGAGCTGGCGCGGTTCAAGTCGGTCACGGTCCACATTGACTATCACGTTGAGATCGACAAACACCGCTACAGCGTTCCGCAAGCGCTAGTCGGACTCAAGCTTGATGCGCGAATCACGGCAGCCGCCGTCGAGTTGCTTCATCGCGGCCGCCGCGTGGCCAGCCACGCCCGCAACGATCGCGTGGGAGGCTACACGACAGTCGTAGAGCACATGCCGGCGGCACACCGCGCCCATCTCGAATGGACTCCGCAGCGCCTCATTCACTGGGGCCAGCAGATTGGCGGCGCAACCGGTGCGCTCGTGAGTCGGCTTCTTCAGGAGCAACGTCATCCCGAACATGGTTATCGGGCGTGCCTTGGACTGCTCTCACTCTCTCGTCGCTATGGCCCCGAGCGTCTGGAAGCGGCGTGCGCATTGGCACTCGAACTAGGCGTACACCGTTACCGCCACGTGCGCGACATCCTGATCAACAACCGTGACCGAGCCGCAGCAACAACGCCGGTTGAATGGATCAGCCCAAGCCACGCGCATGTGCGCGGCCCCAGCTACTACCAATAAAGAGAACCCACCATGATGATGCAACAGACCTCGACGCAACTGCGCACCTTGAAGCTCAATGGCTTTGCCGACGGCTTGGAACAGCAATTGACGCAGCCCGGCACGGCGACTCTCAATTTCGAGGAACGCTTGTCATTGTTGGTCGACCGGGAAGCAAGCTGGCGCGATGATCGCCGTCGCACCCGACTGCTTAAGCAAGCGCGCCTGAAGTATCCGCAGGCCGCCATTGAAGATCTGGACACTCGCGCAGGTCGAGGGATCGACCCGCGTTCGCTCACAAGCCTGGCTCTGGGCGACTGGGTTGAGGCCGGATACAGCCTGCTCATTAGCGGCGCGACCGGCGCAGGTAAGTCATGGCTCGCCTGCGCCTTGGCTCAGTATGCCTGCCGACGCGGACACTCTGCGTTGTATCTGCGCGTGCCGCGGTTGGGCGAGGAACTACGCGTTCTGCACGGCAACGGCGGCTTCACCAAATGGCTGCTGCAGGTTGCTCGCACTGATGTTCTCTTGCTGGACGATTGGGGAATGGCTCCGCTCGACGCAATGGTTCGAAATGATTTACTCGAGATGATCGACGACCGTTCTGCCGGCAAGGCCACGATCGTAACCAGCCAGCTAACGATCGAACACTGGCATGGCTGGATAGGCGACGAGACCATCGCCGACGCAATGCTTGATCGCCTCATGCACCGTCACCACCGCATCAAACTCACAGGCGAATCTCTAAGAAAGCCGCCTCCGAAGTCCAGCGTATTTGAACCAGCACTCGACCAAAACTAGGGAGGAACTCTACAATCGAAACCGCGCAACGCCCGACCTCGCCGAATCGGTCACGTTCCCGAAATCAGCGGTCACGTTCACCGAAATACGCACTTGCAACTGCTCGTACTAATTCGCTTTGTGCATTACAACACCTTATACGCTTTGGTGTTGCGCTTCAGTTTTGAGCCCGCCCTTCTTTATTAGCACTTAGGTCGCTGTACGAGCGCATCTATCTCCGCCATGCCATATTCGACGGCGTACCTACAAGCTTCGTCAGCTGTGGGGAAATTTCCGAGTACTCCGGACGCGCGTTGAAATTCGTCCGGCACCTCTACAATAATCATCGCAGCATATGACCCGGCGTCGAATGCTGCAAGCGGGATCAGAATAATTCCTTTGTATGTAAGCTGTGCCTTAATCATATGCCCTCACATCTTTATTAGCTACCCCGTATAGCATAGTTTTTTTCGAGGATAGTGCATACAGCTAACTCTTAGCAATCGCTCAAACAGTTGTGATTACCTGCATGCATTTCGATTATTAACCTCTCCTATAATTGCGCTAATGTATATTCTAGGCTTCTATCTCCCATCGATTGCGCTCGCCGAGGTAGTGATCAATATTTGCAATCACAATTGCGTCAGTCGATCTTGCACCAGCTTACAGCGATCGCCCCGTGGACGAGAAGTTTTTAAGAAATTGTCAGGGATGATCGAGTTGGTCGCATGCGTGTGTAGGACATTTTTCTTTCGCCAACTGCTGTACGCGATGCGTCATACCCAGGAGCGAAGATGTGACGAGCCAGTACTACGATGTCTCCAATCCCATCGTGCCTGCTTCCCCGAGCGTGCATTCAGGCCGAAGCTTTGCCCTTTCGCGCGGCGGAATCGAGGGCGTCGCGCCGCGCGCTGGAATCGCTGCGTGGCAGCGCTTCCTACCGTACGCACCGTCACCGCTAATCGTTTCAATAGGCTCATTTGCGGGGATCCTGTCCAGAGCCCGGGAGTTACGCTCACCTCATCAACATCCTGATGCTTCATCGGTGCCGCGCGCACCTGGCTCGTCCTCGGGTCCAGTCCCAATTAGACGTTACGCCAGGTGCACCGCTCCGGATAACCGAATATCCGTGCTTGAGCACCTTCCATTCGCCTTCGCCGAAGAGTTTGACGCCAGGTGCGGTCCACGACCAGATGCAGCGGTTCACAACTGTGTGCACCGGTAGCGCCACCTTCAGTTCCTGCGCACACCGACTCGATGTTGGGTATGGTCCGCACAGGGAGGCGGCGAACGCAAGCTCTCGCGGACTTGCTTGAGGCCTTGGGGGCTTGCAACGTCAAGCGGCATACCTGCTTGAGCGTGAGCAGCGCCTGAATAAGTGCATCCGATCAGGCGTGCGGTCAACGGCGCACCACAGGCTCCGCTTAGGTTACCATTTTCAATGCGCTCTCATTGATCCACACAGTCCCGCTGCGTCGTGCGATCAGCCCTGCGTTGTACTCTGATCAGTTCCTGACGCGATAGAACCCTTCGGCCTCGCCGCCGTTGCGGTTGTCCTTACGCATCTTCCCGCCAAATATCGAGAATCTATCCAGTTCCACAAGGAGTAAGCCGGACATTCCGATTAAACTTCACGCCTCCGCGTGACAACCAGATTTTTATGCACTAACGCCCACCGAAAGCACTTCGTGTAATAAATCAAGACGGTATGACGCATAGGATGCGCCATCGGTCTTGGCAAAGCACTCAGAGACGCCGAATTTTTAATCGGGTTCGGGGGTGATCAGCGCTTTCAAATCGTCGATGTCGAACGGTTTCGCCAAAATCGTGACGCCGATAAACTTTGCCCTTTCCAGTTCATTCGCATATCCGGTCATCAACGCAATTTTCTGTTTGGGCCAACGAGTTCGCACCTGTTCGGCCAAGTCTAGTCCGCTCAACTTCCCCGGCATTTGGATATCCGAAAGCACTACATCAAACGCATTTAAAGCACCCAAAACGAGCATCGCGCTGTCGGCCGTCGTTTCATGACGCACTGTACAACCGAACACCTCAAGCACAGCAGCGATTCCGGCGGCCACTTCGTCATTGTCTTCAACCAATAGAACTGAGACCTCCCGCGGAAGTGGTTTTTCAACTTCGGTTTGAGGCTGCGATTCTTTTAAGTCCAGTTGCTCGGGAGCAAGCGCATCTGCGTCATATCGAGGAAAAAATAATTTTACGGTGGTACCGAAGCCCGGAACACTTTCAATTTTTGCGGTGCCCCCAGCTTGCTCGCAAGCGGTCAATACTTGAGCTAGGCCGAGACCTGTCCCCGCGCCCTCGGCCTTTGTCGTGTATAGAGGCTCGAAGGCCCTACGTAGGACTTCCGTTGACATACCTTCGCCGTTGTCCGTCAATGATATGACCACGTAAAAGCCGGCGGGAACGTCGAGTTCATCGACCGCGATTTGACGATTCTGGCAGCGAAGCACGACCTTTCCTCCTCGCGGCATGGCGTCTTTCGCATTGACGGCGATATTGATAAGTGCGGATTCGAGTTCTGCCGGGTCCGCTCGTATTGTCCCGATGTCGTCAGCGATATGGACACTCAGCGTGACCTTATCGCCCACTGACGTGTTAAGAATTCCTTGGGCGCCCTCAATCCAAGCTCTCAGTTCGACCGGCACCTGTCTCAGTGGCTGCTTCCTCGCGACGCTCATGAGCTTGCGAGCCAACCCTTTCGCGCCACGTGATGCTCGCTGCACGGCCTCTACTTCTTTCCGGAGGTTTGTATATCCCTTACGAGAGGCAAGTTCCATGTTGGCGTCCACAACCATTAACAAGTTGTTGAAGTCGTGGGCCACGTTCGCAACGAGGTTTCCCAGCGAACCCATGCGTTGCAGGTGACGACTCGACGCCTCAGTTGCCAGGCGCATCGTGACCTCGTTGCGCCACTGCTCCCATGCCACCTGTTCCGCGCTCAAGCGACGCAGCGAAAAAAGGAACAACAAGCAAACAGCGATCGTCGGAATAGCCGCGATGGCAGTGATCGTGAGCAGATTGGCGAGCCATTGCTCATATATCGTTGCAGTCGCGATGCCCGCGCTGATAATCAGCGGGTAACCGTCAACGCGACGATACACGAGCAAGCGTTGAACGCCGTCGACCGTCGAGGTCGACTTCAAATGCCTCGCTCGACCGATGCCACTAATGGCTTTAAAAACTTCCGGATTGGCCGCCGTGTAAACGGCCGGACGATTATCCGGGTATCGAATCAAGATTCCTCCATCCAGGCGATAGAGCCCAACGAGGTCCGATTCACCGGGTTCGACCAAGTCGCGGTAGAAATCGGAAAAGTACTGCTGGCGTAGCGCAACGGACAGCACACCGATAAAGCGGCCGTCCGCCGCACTGCGCGCCATGTTTGTCGCAAATTCGCTCGTTCCTGTCGCGCCGTGATGAGGAAGCGAGAAATACGGATGTGGCCGCACATACCGCGCGGTACGAAAATCGTCTCGCTCACGCACCGACAGAGCAGGGACCGGAAAGAGCCGACTGCTCGCCAACAGATCGCCGTCTTTGCCAAAAACTGAAATCGCCGCGACTTGCGGGAACTTCTCGGCAATCGTTTTCAGGCGTTGATGGATTTCAGCTTCATGCGAGCGGATCTGCATGTCATTGCTCTCATCCAACAATTCGAGGACTCGCTCGTACATTTCGCGGTTCAGGTCCAACACCTTCACCGCCTGCTCATCGGCGACGCGTGCAAGACGATCGATGACGTCTTGGGCGTCGGTGAGCCGACGTTGATAGTCGTAGTATCCGTAACCGGACAGAGCTATCACTGGAACGATGATCGATATCGCCAATAATTTGTGCAACGCACGCCGCATTGCAGCAAAGTCGTATGGTGGCGGCAATTCGAGCGGTGAAATATCCGGTGGATTCAAGGGTCCCTCTCTCATGGAACGACGAAACGCTTATTGAGGCTCGTCGCTGCGGCAAAGGGCGTCGACCAGTCCGCCGCTTTACCAATCGAAAACGCTTAAAGCGAAACGGGACAGTTATAGAAGCACGACGGCTCGTGGTGCGGACCCTCGCTGCGCTCTTCATCGACTAATCCAAGCGTGTTGAACATCGATTTCTGCTCGGCGCCTAAATCGTATTCGATGGGAGCACGCTGGAGGTCCTTCGGTAGCGCGGTGCGTCCCTTGCAAGTGTGACTTTTTAAAGGGAAGACGTCGACAGCTCGCGGTGCCCGAACGTCTGTTGCAGCATGAAACAGGCCGGACTGTCCCGCAAAACGCTCGGAGCTCTCGCCGAAGCGGGCACGGTTCAACTGCGCAATCCGATGTTGACGGATTTCCAACTGCTCCCACAACACTCGTGCGAGCCGGTTCTGCTCCACAGAGCAACATGCAGAGCATCGAGCTCGACGGGAAGATCCGCGGCAGTGACGGTGTTAAGTAGCATGTGTCTCATGATGCCCAACTCAGACCACGTTTACAAGCTCGGCGTTTCCCTGAAACACCCTCGCGTTAGGAGCACAATGCGGTGCGGCTTTGCACCGGGATTTTGACCCCTTCGAGCAATGCATTGAATTCGGCGAGTCTGAAGCGGCGCTGAGCGAGTAACAAGGGCGCGCTGCCAACGCGCCAGTTGCTGGCGGTGCGACGGCCAGCACCGGGGGCGTCCGCCGACCATTCATTTCCGACGCGATAAATTCCACATCTGCAGTCACTGAGAGCGGTGCCTGAACTCTTGCCGGAGCCCGAAGGCTTCTCGGACCACACGTTGAAGGTCCTTACTGCGACGCGCTTATCTCGGCAGAACCGCAGAAGGCCAATGCCATTTTTTCTAGAGGCGGTGGCTATTTCGCCCCAGAACGCTTCCCCTTGTTGTGGGCGACGGGTGCCCATCGAAGCTGCTGTTCTGATGATCTCGTCCTCCAGCGCACTGCTCTCCTTTGAGCAAAGCATCGCCTTCACATTCGGAATGTTACGATTCAAGACGGGACGCTCTGGTGCTTACAATGGAATCGCAAGAAGTCGCGTCTGTTCGTCGAATTGGCGGTCCAAAGACGCGGGATGATAAAGCTCCGTTGAAGCCTTACACCGCATTCTGAAGATTGCAAAACACATCAGGCGCTGCGCGTCGGTTTATTAATCGGCGTGTCGCCGCACGGCTGCACGGAAGTTGTAAGGCGATTATCTCGCCTGAACGGACGACTTGCCTCCGTTTTGTTGGGTAAGTAAAGCCGCTACCTGGCGGCGCATGCTGCGGCAAGCGTTGCGAACGACCTCCTCCGATGCCCCGAGCACGCGATAATAAGTCCCGCTTTAAAGTCGGAGAACCCGCAGATGTCTATACACGGGAGGAGATTACTTCTTGTTCACAATGATCCAGGTCAGTAGTCAAATGTTGAGCGATTTCCCAACTAACGCTTTGCGATGTCTGGCGAGGCCGCTATCGCTCTCCCTAACGAAGCGCCTACTGTCTAAATACTGCTAGATGCTAACCTACCAGGGATAACCGGCTTTGACGTGTGCGAGTCCCTTAAGTCTAGCCCCGCTCTAGGGCACGTGCTGGTGCGCTTTATCACGAGCCACGATGCGCCCGCGCAAGCCGCCGACGCAATAAAACTGGGTGCTGCGGGATCTATCACCAAGCTGTTAGTCGCAGCGCAGCTGCGTGCACAGGCCCCTACCCAACGGCAAACGATGTACTTGCATCACTATGAGTTGGCCGCCGGTATAAGGAGGGAACCGCTAACGCGCTGGCAGATCCGTCGTTTGCCGCAGCGTAAAATGGCACTTCTTGGCTTGCACGCGGTGCTCGTCCTGCATGCAAAAAAAGGCCATATGAAAAATCGTTCTCCAGCTCCAGTTGGCCTATCTTTGCGTGTAGCGCCTTTAGATACACCGGCGGCTCACTGACGGGCGCGTTCGCCGCACCGAACACATCGGCCGCTCGCTCTTGCAACTGCCGCTTCTATTTCGTGGTCTGGTTCGGACGAACCTCGAACTGCTGCGCCAATTCTGCCAGCGTGCGCCATACTGCTGCCAGTGCCACCTTCGCCTTGAACGCCGCTGAGTGCGAGCGCCGGGTTCTTTCGTCATTGTCTGGCTCCTTTGCAAGCATTATGCCTATCTCAGACCCCAGCGATTCCACCTAATCGACTGTCCAGATTCCAGGCCCGCCTCTCTTGCGACGATCGGTTGAATCCGCCCAAAGATTGCGCCCACGCATATCGGAAGCTCATCAAGCAGTTCAGCAGGCAGGCATCCATGGAAACTGTTTCGACGTTGTACCCATCGAATCGTTCTGAGGCTCACTGAAAACCGAACTTATCTATCATCGCATGTTCGCGAATAGTGACCAAGTCGGCAAAGAAAATCGCGGAATACATCGAGATCTACTACAACCGCCTGCGCACACGGAAGCATCTGGCCTTTTTGTCATCAGCCGCTTCCACGCAGAAATTCCATTTGAGTTGAATCGTTGATTCAACCGTTGGCATCCGCGGATTCCGAACGAGCTCACCAGAAGGTCTACACGATCGATGCGAATATGCAGGCCCAGCGGTGTTCGCAGAATACTTCTGGTGATAGGCGAAACCATAACTTTGTTCCTGCGCCACCGGACGGTGCATCGGTGAGAATGATCGGGCGGGCCGGATTTTACCTCGCGACCAGGCTATCCAGCCATCCGGATTATCAGGTGCACAACCGAACTATTCGAGGCCAGTGAAGACACGTGCTATCGTACCGCGCGGCGGTGGGGCGCATCCCGTGACCGCTCACATGCCGCGGTACATGAGCGCGACGATGTCGGATTGTGTCAACATTCCTAAGAGAACCTTATCTTCGGACACTACGGGCAGATGATGATGCCCTTTACTCGTAAAGCTAGAGATGATTTCTGCTAGCGGCGTGACTGCGTCTATTGAAACGACAGCTGTAGCCATTACGTTGGCGACAGGTAACTGACATCTTTCGCACTCGGCTGCTTCACCCTGACCGAGCCTTGGGCGAACGACCTGAAGCGGCCGCCGCGTAGGTTCTATATCTGCGCGCGTAACCACGCCTATTAGCCGCTGCAAACTGTCCACGACAGGTAGAAGTTTTATCCTGTGACTGTTTAGGAGATTGACTGCTTCGCCGATAGTTTGGTCTGCTGTGACGCTGATGACAGGGGCGTGCATGATCTCTGCACAAGTAAGCGCCAACAGCATCCTAAGCTGAGCTTGCCGTAGCAAATTGTTCCTCAACAAATCGAGACGAGCGCTATCCGGCGGCGATTTAAAAGGCTTGTCATGATGCAAATCTCCTGACTCAGCTGTTCCCGTGCTGCAGATGCGTGCGAGCCACTGCGAAAAGTCTTTTTGGACAGGCATACCGATTTCGAGCAAAGCCGCTAAGGAATATGTATCGTATTCTGATACGTTTAGGCGGTGTAGACAACACATAGATGCGCGAACGAATAAAAAAAACGGATCGATCTCGCAAGTGCGAACGGTCTGCCGTTTTTATTTCACAGGTCTCGCTGTTGCAGCGGGCACATCCCCCGGCGTCAGAATAGTTGTCGTGTTATCTGATTTTCATAGATGGTCCGGGGGCGGTAAAATCTGGTTGAATGAACGCCTACTCGGCAGAAAGAAAAGAAGCGCTGATGCGGCGCATGATGCCGTCGGAAAAACGCGCTGGTTTCGGCGCTGGCCAGTGAAACGGGGATTACCGAACAGATGTTGTACGCGTGGTGCCGACAAGAGTAAGGACAAGGGTCGGCGGTGCCGGTCGATGGGAAGAATCCCGAAGTATGGTCTTCGGAGGACAAGTTTGCAGTCTGCTGGAAACCGCGCCGCTCAATGCAGCGGGCTGGCCGAGTATCGCCGTCGAAAAGGCCGGATTCTTGAGTTCGCAAACTGTGCGGAGCTTACCAGCTCGCCGTCCAGCCAGATCGTGCCGAGCCTAGCGGATCGCGGCGTCTATATCGCGTTGGAATCGAACTTTTTCCGCGTTCTGCGCAGCGGTTCGCGGCACCACTACAGGGGGCGTGCGCGCAAGCCCTCGACTCGGATGGTCACCAGTCGTTGTGCAAACAGCACCGAATCAGCTTTGGTCATGGGACATCGCCTGGATGCCGGCGGCGGTCAAGGGCCAGTACTACTACCGGTACACGTTGCTGGACGTGTTCGGTCGCAAGATTGTTGCTCACGAAGTGCATGGAGCCGAATCGGCGGAAATGGCCGCGTTGCTGATGCGACGTGCCAGTATGGCCGAGGTACTGGCTGGGCGTCCCCTGTTGCTGCACTCGGATAATGGCAGCCGAGAAGTTCGTAAATGCGGACATGAATAGCAGAGCTGAGTTCGGGATGCGACTGGAAGTCATTTATTAAAGGTGCACGCTGAGGTGCGCGGAGGCGGGAACGTGTGCGGGGGAACAGACAAGCAGAAGTGAATAGTTTAACTTGCCCACCGGAACTGGAGGGTGTATGGACAGGTTATTCTGGACGATACTGGCAACGCTTTTTCTTATACAAGCCGACAACGCATTGAGCGCCCCCGAACGGGACGATCAGACGGGACGGCAGGCGTGCAGCGCACTGCAGCGAGATACAGTCGCGCAAAGCCTTCGCAGTATCGAATTTATTGATGCACACATTGAATCCGTGTCTCCGCAAGAGCAGGCGGATCTGGAATCGGAAAGCTCAATCCTCAATCTCGGAGCTAGCAAAGACGGTCGCTACCAATTCGTCACACAACGGCAGTCATATCCTGCGTGGCGGCTGCACAGATCGTTGCATCAACTTGCCCAGTCACTCATATCGATTGACGAGCCCGCGACGACAGAACTCGATGGGGTACACCGTGTGAAGTCAGCTGCGTTTGCGCTGGCACTCCTACCCGATACAAGCGTTGCCTTCGCCGAGTATGCTCGCAAAGATAAGACGCGAACCGCGCCAATTTTGGACGATGCAACGCGTCAGGTCGCGTCGGTGTCACTTGCAAACATTGCGCCGGCGCTTGCATGGTTCATTGGCTGCAACGTGGACGCCTCGAGGGCGCAAAAAAAATAGCATGCTACAGGATGACCATTGTAAGCGGGCTCGCAACCGAAAAAAAGCTGCTTGTTATTGGATCGGCCAAAGTCCTCTCCATTCGGGGCAGCCCAGAGAGGTTCGGAACGCCATCAACGATAGCTAACGCCATTCAGACGAGTGCCTCGCAGGAAAGTTTGTCGGTGGCCCCTTACAACGTCTGGCGCACCGCATGCGAGTTTAAAGCGGTGAGCAGGGCCGTACCGCGTCTTACAATCAACCCGCCACCCGGTTCCTGCCTCCGTGGGACTTTCCTGCGAAAGCGCAAGGGACGGCAAAGTGCCAGCAACCACCTCGCCGTGCTGAATCCATCCTCCCAATTCCGGAGTTCGCCGCAAGAACAGAAACCGCTCCGACTCGCTCGCGCCTAGCTCTCCCGGGGATATATGTATCAGAACATGGGGGGGGCCAGCAGCGCGCCAAGGATATCCTTGAACGACAGACGAACCATGTTGCCGCGCCGACGACTCGTCTTCGGCGGACTTGGGGCCGCTAGTCTCGCTATCGTCCTGCTGCCACCCGCCCGAGCGGTTGAAGCGCCGCTACCGGGCCGAACGAGGAGGCAGCAGCCCGGCGAGCCGGGCCCGTGGCACGCGTACGGCCTGCCCTCGAAATTCGAAAAAGACATCATGCGGCGCATCTTGCGACGGCCCGCCATGCCCTGCACCGCCTCCACACTAACACCACTGGGTGACCTCTTCGGGGCGATCACGCTGATAGGGACGTGTATTTGGACGGCACCATGGCGGCGTGCCGTTGATTGGCCCGGCGCAGCATCGCCTTGTGATACACGGGCTCGTCACGCAAGCCCGCGAATTCACACTTGACTACCTGACGCGTTTTCCGTCCGTTCCGCGTCTCCAAATCCTCGAATGCTTAGGTCACACCGCAAGCGAATGGCAGGATCCCAGCGGCCAGTCGGTGCAGACGACCCGCGGACTGCTCTCATGCTGCGAGTGGACTGGCGTCCCGCTCGCCACCGTGCTCGACGAGTTCGGCGTGGCCTCGGGAGCGAATGGTTCCTCGTGAAGGCGCACTCGCGACTGCCAAGACGTGCAGTATCCCCTCTCGAAAGGACTCGACGACGCCCTGCTCGTCTACGCTCAGAACGGCGAGTACCTGCGCCCGGAAAGCGGCCATCCATTGCGCTTGTTGCTGACGAGGTTCGAAGGAAGTATGAATATCAAATGGCTGCGGCGCATCAAGCTTGCGGCCGAGCCGTTCATGATGCACGAGGAACCATCGAAGTACACGGACCTACAGGCAAATGGGCCCGCGCGGCAGTTCGTGGTTGAAATGGATGTTAAATCAGCAACACACGACCCTCCGCGGAACAGCACCGGTCCGGCCCGGGGTTCTATCCGACTAGCGGGTTGGTACGGCTCGGCCGCGGGCGCGTCACTTGTGTCGCAGTGTCTATGGACGGCGAAAAGACTTGGCGCGATGCTACCCTACAAGGCCCCGAGATTAGTAAGGCCGCCAAGCGCTTCGAGGCGTCCCAGCGAAGGAACGGAGCGCCGTCCGACCTGCTATGCCGTGCCAACGACGAAGTAGGCTACAAGCAGCCAACGTGCGACGTCCTCGTCGCCGCGGGCGGCCTCAACAGCTATACCGCTTTAACGGCATGCAGAGCCGACGCTTAGGCGGCGACCGCGTTCGTGCTGACCTGGAAGGCATCGTCTCGGACCCCCGCCGAGATAAGCGATCCAGAAAAGCAAAGCTTCAGATTATACAGATCGACGAACCCGCGATTGGTAAGCGACTGACACATCGTAGAATTGACTCGTCACGAAGTGCGAACAGGTCCGGATTTGATGGGCTCAACCTCTTTGCTTACACCGCGACACCGGGCAATTTCGTGAATGCTGGGCCTGAAGACAAAAACGAATCGGATGAATAATTTACAGGTGATGAGCAGGCGAAAAATCGGGCACTGATAAAGCTCGGGCTGGCATGCCCAAGCGCGCAGAAAAAGGACCACTGCCACTTTCGTTCGTAATATTTCAACACATGGGCTGAGCACGCGCCGCTATGTTGGGTGAGCTCCATTTGCGGTTCGATGCCCCGAATGAGATAAAGAGCTTGTCGTTGGTTGCGTCCCAGAGTAGGGTCAAAGGATATAAGCGACCTTCGACGATTGCCCCTTAGCCACATTCGACAGGATTACTTGTCACAAAATACCAAACTCGGTCGGAAGTCCATTTGAGCGATATTCGTTATCAGGCGTCGCACGACCCATATGAGACCGATCTTTCTCCCGCCGATGACCGCGTCCGGTTGAGTCATTGGCTGCCGCCCCAGGCAGGCGTCGTACCGAAACTTAGAATTGGCCAACATTGGGTCAACATTTTATGGTTCGTGCCTGTCGCTTTTCTTTTCCTCGTTATGGGCGTCGCTGTTGTACAAGCTTTCCGGCAGGTCCCAACGGTGCAGCAATTTTTGATTCGCTATCCAGGTATCCCCAAGACGGCTGCGGTAGTTGCCACCGGCTTCCCTTTGTGGCTCAGACTTCAGCACTTCGTGAACCTGTTCTTCATGGCCTTTATCGTCCGCGCGGGCCTTCAGATCCTGGCGGATCATCCGCGGCTGTACTGGCGGCGGGACTGCACTCCCGGAACCGAATGGTTCCGATTTCAAAAAGCTGTACCGACAGACCGCATCCGGACGGCGAAGGATGACTCAGTCACCATTCCTGGTTGGTTGGGACTTCCCGGCATTCGCCACTCGATTGGCCTTGCTCGATGGTGGCATTTCTCGACAACGCTGTTATGGATGATCAACGGCGTCGTTTTCTACGCGCTCATATTCGCGACCGGCCAGTGGCTTCGTATCGTACCCACGACTTGGGAGGTTTTCCCGAACGCAGTGTACACAGCGTTGCAGTATCTGTCGCTTACCTTTCCGGTCGATCGCAGTTGGACGCGCTACAACAGCTTGCAGCAGATCGCCTATTTCATAACGGTTTTTATTGCGGCGCCGACTTCGATAATCACCGGCCTGATGCAAAGTCCCGCGATTTCAAATCGACTCGGTTGGTTCGGTCGCATCTTAAATCGTCAACGTGCACGTTCCCTTCATTTCCTTGCGCTTTGTTGGTTTCTTCTTTTTATTCTCGCTCATGTAACGCTCGTTTTCATTACAGATGCGCGAGTAAATCTCAACATGATGTTTGCCGGACTGAATGGCCAATCCGCGACCGGCCTTCTGGTCTTCATCTGCGCCATGACCCTCCTCGGAATCGCGTCGTGGGTAGCGTCTCCGTTTACACTTCGTCACGTACGGTTGGTGCAAAAAGTCGGAACGATTATTTCTTGGCCGTTCAACATGGCGACTCTATGGTGGGATGCGCGGAGCGAACTTACTGAGAAAGACATATCCCCATACTTCTGGCCGAACGGCACGATGCCCGACTCGCCCAAATTTGACGCGCTGGTCCGGGGTAACTTCGCCGAATATCGGCTCAGGATTTATGGTCTCGTCGAGCACCCTATTGAGCTTTCACTCGCTGAATTGCAAGCGATGCCCAAACAAGAACAAATCACGACTCATTTCTGCATTCAGGGGTGGTCCGGGTTAGCGCAATGGGGCGGCGTTCCGATGCGTCACATCTTAGAACGAATCAAGCCTTTGACGAAGGCCCGCTACGCAGTATTTTATTCCCTCGCTGAGGGTGCCGACGGCGGTCGATATTACGATGTACATAGCCTTGTAAATATGCGTCATAAGCTCTCCCTGTTGGCTTATGAAATGAATCGAACGCGATTAACAGTGCTACATGGAGCACCGCTGCGTTTGCGATGCGAAAGCAAACTTGGGTTCAAGATGGTCAAATGGATCTCGGCTATCGAGTTTGTCGAAGACTTTACGCATCTTGGAGCGGGGCAAGGCGGTTACAACGAGGATCATGAGTTTTACGGCTATCGCGTACCGATTTAGTCGAACCTAATGCTGCTTGACCGCGCGCGAAATGCATAGGTTCCGTCGCGCTGCATGAAGCGGCCGAAGAAACGATGTGGGTTTGGTCCGACAGCGACTTCTGCCAAGGTCGCTGTTTCGCAAAGCTCATCGAACGAGGAAGCTGATGAACGATATTATTGACAAATTGCACCTGGAGCACAAAACCTTCAAGCGGCTGACCGTTTGTTCGACGGCCGTCGATCGCTGAGAGACGATCCGACCGCGGCGGGGATCGAATTGTTAGTCGATGCAATGTATTACCTGACCCGCTTTCCGGATGCATCGCATCACGTCATCGAGGATCGAATCGCTGTCCGGCTGATGGAAAAAAAGGGCTATCAAGTGAGCTTGCCTTGGAGATTGAAGCGCAACATTCCGTCCTTATCCGTCAAGGGCATCAGCTCTTGCAAGACGTGGAAGCCGCCGCAAGCGAGGAAAACATGTCGCAGAGCTGATCGACATTGATGTTCGGCTCTGTGGCGAGCGATTACGGCATAACATAGCGATCGAGGAGTTGACGTTGTCTCCGGCAGCCGAGCGCTATTGCGACCGGGACGATTGGCGGGCGATCGAGTCGACCGGCGCCGTTGGCCGCCCAGATCCATTAACGACGGGCCCAACCGCCGAGCGATTTGCCGAACTGTTACGCGTAATCAATGAGGAGTCCGCGGCCGCGGAGCGCGCAGACGGTGAGACCAGCGTTCCACCCGTTCAACGGCCTTCATATTGAACAGAAAGAGTTTTATCTAGAGTGGTTCGACTGAGAGGCGACTTAATGGCGATCGATCTCTTTTCTCTGGTGAAGTCGCGAGCGTGCGTCCATTGGGTAGCGCGATTCGAGGTACCTGCAACGCCGCGCTCTTCAAAGAAGATCGGTTGGAGGTCATGCGGATCATTTTGCTCTCTGGCGAATCCATGCCGACGCATGCGGTAGACGGTCCAATTACTGTTCAATGTATTGAGGGCACAATCCGCATAATTGCTGGAACAGCCAACCGGCAGCTTTGCACTGGTGACCTTTTATACTTGACCGGCGAGGTTGCCCACGAACTTCATGCGTTAAGCGATTTCGTCAATCCTGCTGACCATCGTGTTGGCGAAGGAATCGAAACGACCTGGGCGCGCTGCAAGCCGACGCCATCATCACGATGACGCAGTCCGTTGCGTTCGGCTAAAAAACCTGCGTGATCGGGCTTTGGCATCACTGGAGCCAACTTTTCGCTCGATTTCGCTCCTCTGCAGAATGGACATGCCAAGACTTTCGCGGAATATGCTGGAAACATATGCTATCGAGCAACCGCTTTCGTTCTCCGTATTCGGCTATCTGGCATTTCACAACCCAGAGAGAGGGTTAATTGTGTCAAAGGTGGACTCCACATAAACAGTCACTTGAATCGTTTCTGTTCGTCGATTCGCCCAGCGGAAATCCACGTACCATTCGCTAACGCAATCTTGTATCCAGCACATCGTACGACTCGGGTAGCTGCATCGAACGCGACACAAACTGTCAAGCATCAAACAGTGCACTGCCATAATTTCGCGGGAGTTGATCAAGCACTACCGCATGGTTAGGGATGGTTCGCGGCAACATTTTGCGCAACGGCCCGTAATTCCTGACCGCTTCTCCCGTGCATGTCCCGCCGACGTTGGCCCCCGGTGCCGGAGGGGTGCTTCACACCCGAACCGGCGAGCGACGTGTCGATGTTGGTCACACCAAGGTCGACAAGCTCTGCCATGAGACCTATGCCGCGGCTGTAGTGGAACCGCACGTTTAGTCGTTTGAAATAGGTCAGGCCAGCTGCGAAACGAATCATGTCACGCATAGCGCGACCCTCAGACGGTCGGGTTCGCCCTAACTCGTATCCGATCACTTCGCTTCACGCTACGTCCATAAGTGCGCGAGCGCATTCGCGATACGCTGCTGACGAATCAATCAGCCCGACGCTCCGCGGCTCCCCGGTTCCGACAGCAGAGAATCGCAGTCCGCATCAGTTCACCACCGGCCTGGCCGCGGGATTCGTAAGCAACGTGACGTCGGCCTAACGAAAAGCGGGTCTTCGATAGCCGCCCGCGACGCCTTCCTTCGATAACACCCATTGCCAGAGTTGGATATCACGAGCACGGAATAAGCCGGCACAGGACAACAGGTAGTACCGCCACATCCGGCGAAACCGCTCCCCCATCTGATCGGCGAACTGCGGCCATGCCGCTTCGACGTTCGCGTGCCACGCCATCAGTGTGCGGTCATAATCGGCGCCAAAGTTGTGGAGGTCCTCAACCACGAAAAGCCCGTCGACTGCGTCACCGACGTGGCCGATCGAGGGCAATTCGCCATTGGGAAAGATGTATCTATCCATCCATGGATCCGGCGTCGACTGACGACGGTTCTTTCCAATTGTATGCAGAAGAAAGAGACCGCCGTCATGCAGGCACCGATGCGCAACTTCCATATAGCTACGATAATTTTTGGCACCGACGTGCTCAAACATGCCCACACTCGCTATGCGATCGTACCGCTCGTTGAGCGTTCGGTAATCCTGGAGCCGAAACTGCACCGGCATCCCCGCGTACCGCTGCCTTCCCCATTCCGCCTGTTCCTGTGAAATAGTAAGCCCTACACATTCCACGTCGTAGTACTCTGCGGCAAACCCCATTAGGCTGCCCCACCCGCAACCGATATCCAGCAACCGCATGCCGGGCTTTAACTGAAGCTTGCGGCATATCAAATCCAGCTTTTCTTCCTGCGCAGCTTCCAATGTGCGCGCACCCCCGGACCAATAGCCGCAGGTGTAGGTCATCTTGCTGTCAAGCATGGCCTCATAGAACGCATTGCCAATGTCGTAGTGGACTTGCCCCACTTTCCATGCGCGTCGCGCGGTCTGCCGGTTGAGTAAGCGCGCGCGTAATGCGTGGAAGACAAGTCGAGATGGATGGATTTTCTCATCGATGTGGGCACGCATAACCCGCGCGAAAAACTGATCAAGTTCGTCGCACTCCCACTGCCCCGCCATATACGCCTCGCCCAACCCGAGATTGCCTTGAGCAAGAACACGTTCTGGTACTCCGTCGGCGAGCAGCCGGATGTCCCATAGACGCGATCCCCCGATTTCAATATCCGCGAGCGCCAGCATCTCTTCAACAAGTCTATACGCCAACGTCGGCGGGCTTGCGGGCGATCGCCTAGCGAGCTCCACCTTGTTCGATGCTTCGCTTGAGTGCTCCATGTTCGTAGTAGACACGTCTTCTCCTCGGTTATGCTCCAATTCCCTACTCATTGATACTGGCGCGTTAATCTGGTTTCGGAAAGTGCGCATCATTCAAAATCAGGCTTCCACCATAGGTCTCTCGTTCTCTGTGGCATGCGCGTCCTTCGTAAAAAACTGCCGATATAGGTCTTTGTCGTAGTTGGTGTCGAGCAATTTCTACGGAAGGAAACGCCGAACGTTCGCTCGCCACCCTCCCGTCGTTCCGCTCTCAGGAAAACCGCCCCGATTTCGTCGCGTCGTACACGCCGCGCGCGATCTCATACATGTGCATCACGAAAAAAAACTTGACCCGCTTTCCTCTTCTTCTCGATCTCGATCACTTCGACGGCAATTGCACATGACGCGCGAACCGTTGATGTGTTCGCCGCACGGCCATCCACCAGGTTCTAAAGGTAGATGATCTGCTCCAAATCACGATCACTCGTCACCACGTCCTTGCGGGCAACGTCCACTAGAAGGCGTCCGCCGACGCAATCGCCGAGACAAGTGTGTTGATTTCAAAGTCCGCGATGGGCGCGTCCGCTACCCACGACAGATCATCGCCTGGCAGGAAATCCTGACGCTTGTACAACAGATGCGCTTTCATGATCCGATACGCTCTTTTAAGTGACCGTAGTCAGCCGCTACCCACGCACGAGCGAAAGTACTGAAGACCAATTATCCGCGTGGCGCCTTCTTACCGTCGGGCATCAGGGGCAAATGATGATGCTCTGTACTTGTAAAGTTGGGCATGATGTCCGCTAGCGGAGAAACCGCGTCGATAGAAGGGACTGTTTTGAAGTCACGCTGCCGACTAGTAACCGCCAAACTCTGCCCTCCACGTATCCGTTCCAAGCTGGCCTTGGCAAGACGACCCCAACCGGAGGGAGCATGGCTTCTAAATCGGCGCGAGCAATCACGCCGATCAGTCGCTGTATCCCGTTGACCACCAATAAAAGCTTTCTCCTGTGTCTGTTTAACGGATTGACTGTTACGCCGAATTTCGGTCTACTGAGACGTTGATGACGGCGGTACCCGTGACCACAGTGCTAGTAAGCGTCAACAGCCTCCTAGGGTCAGCTCGCCGTCGCAAGTGGTCCCTCAACGACCCGAGACCAGCGGTTTCCAGCCCAGACTCGGAGGGCGTTTATTGATGCAGATTTCCCGGCGCTGCCTGTATAGCCGCGGCGCAAACGCGTGCGAGCCACTGCGAAAAGTCAGTTTGGACCATCATACCGATTTCGAAAGCGCCTGCTACGGAAGAGAATATGCATCGTATCATGATACTTTTACTTGCCGAAGGCAACATCTAGCTGTCCGCCGAAGTAGTGAAAGACCGCACAGATCCTTCAAACGCGAACGCGAACCCGATCATGTTCAGTGTCTTAGGCCTTATGTTGCGGTCGGCAACCGTTCGCCGGCGATATCCTTGTAGCAAGCGATGGGAAAATGGAACCCAATTCAGGCGACCCGGCGTGAGCGGCTAGACTTCATTGCGTCACATCGACGGTCAAAGAATGGGCGCGCTCGCCTGCGGTTAAAAGCGGTATTGGCGCTGACAAGTCGTTTGGCGCTATCTCCATCGCGAGACAACTTGCAATACTGGATGCGACTCGCCGGCCGAGTTGCACCGGTCGAATCCTGACGTGATACGATCACGTTATGATAGGTTTAATCCAGCTTATATCTAGAAGGCATCTAACCAGTGAGCACGATCAATCGCGCAGTGCGCAAACAAGACTTCGAACAACTTTCGGCGTTTCGCTATCAGATGCGCCTTTTCGAGCGGTTTTCCGAACGCGCCGCGCAAAACGAAGGCATCACGCCACTACAGTACCTGCTGCTCTTGCACATCAAGGGATATCCAGATCGAGACTGGGCAACGGTTGGCGAATTGGCTGAACGACTTCAGGCGCACCATCACGGGGTTGTCGCGCTTGTCACGCGATGTGAGGCATTGGGGCTTGTAGAACGACGCCACAGTTCAGTCGATCGTCGGCAAGTTGAAGTTCGTCTCCTGCACCCGGGTGAGAAAATCCTGCTGCGATTGGCCGAACTGCATCGGGCCGAACTGAGATCGCTCTCTAATACCTTCCAGGTTCCGCAAATCGATTACTGATTCGCCAATGTGGCTGTTTGGGGCGCCTCTCCGGAGTCGCGGTTTCCTGAAGAGCGACCGAGTCTGCCATAAAAGTCATACGTTATTCCACTTTCGTCCGGGAGTCGATGTGCAAGAGCATGCTTCACGAGGAGATTTCGCAGTCAACGGGCGACTTCTTCGTATCACAGCAATAGCAGCGGTCGTAGGCGCCATCAGCACAATTGCCGCCTACGTCCTGCTGCACCTGATCAATTTTTTCACAAATCTTTTCTTTTTTCAGACGGCTTCATTCGCCAATCACTCCCCCGCAAACAACGCACTTGGACTTTGGGTCATCGCTATCCCCGTTGTAGGAGGGCTCGTTATCGGCCTGATTGCACGGTACGGCAGCGAGGCGATTCGGGGACACGGGATTCCCGAGGCGATCGAGGCCATCCTCTTCGGAAAGAGCAAGATGTCGCCCAAGGTTGCCGTGCTCAAGCCGCTTTCTTCAGCTATCGCCATTGGCAGCGGCGGACCTTTTGGCGCGGAAGGCCCGATCATTATGACGGGCGGTGCGATCGGGTCGCTGATTGCGCAATATTTCCATTTGACAGGCGGTGAGCGCAAAACCCTGCTCGTAGCCGGCGCCGTTGCCGGGATGACAGCCGTCTTCGGGACCCCGGTGGCGGCCGTGCTCCTCGCCGTCGAGCTTCTGTTGTTCGAACTTCGGCCACGCAGTCTGCTTCCCGCCGCCGTGGCATGCGCGGTCGCCGGGTTCACCCGCCCTCTCGTCATCGGCAGCGGCGCACTTTTCCCGATGCAAACGCTCCCTCTCGGTCCTACCGGTCTGCTTTCATGTGTGTGCGCAGGGTTATTGGCTGGCGCCATGTCTTGGGGATTATCCTCGGCCCTCTACAAGGTCGAAGATCTTTTCGGCAAGCTGCCGGTACACTGGATGTGGTGGCCCGCGCTCGGCGGCCTGGCTGTCGGCATCGGTGGCTATTTTGAACCTCGCGCGTTGGGGGTTGGGTATGACGTCATTGGGGACCTTCTTCATAACCACCTCGCGATCAGTGTCGTAGTCGGCCTAATATTAGTCAAAGCCTTGATCTGGGTGATCGCGCTTGGCTCGGGCACCTCGGGAGGCGTACTGGCTCCTCTGCTCATGATGGGCGCAGCAATGGGCGCCGTTCTTGGACCATGGATGCCGGGTGGTGAGCCGGCAGTATGGCCTTTGATTTTTATGGCCGCGACGCTCGGCGGGATGATGCGTGCCCCGATCATGGCGACAGTTTTCGCATTCGAGTTGACGCATGATGCCAACGTGTTGCTGCCGCTGCTGATGGCCTCAGCTGTTGCATACGGTTTTACAGTCGTGCTGATGCGCCGCTCCATCCTGACCGAAAAGATTGCACGCCGGGGATATCACATCTATCGCGAGTACGGAATTGATCCGCTTGAGCGTCACTTTGCCGAGGAAGTAATGACGCGGGAAGTACAAACAATCGACGCTCAAATGCGCTTGGTGGACGCTTTGTCTATCTACTTTGGCCCAACGCAGAAACACCGGGCGTTTCCAGTAACTAACAACAACGCGCTGGTGGGCATGCTCGACCGCGAGGCGCTTGTCAAGCAGAGCAATGAGAACGCTGCATCGACAATTCAAGAACTATTTGGCGCAAACCAACCCGTTGTTGCATTGCCCGGAGAAACGTGCCGGACCATTGCAAACCGGCTTGCGGTGCACGGCCTTGAGCGGTTGCCCGTCGTATCGGACATCGCAACCCGCCGTTTAATCGGAGTGATCAGCCGTAGCGACTTAGTGAAGCCATCGCTCGCCCATTTTAACGAAGAGGAGCGACGGGAGCTTTTTCGCCGAACGCCTGTGCACGGACTCAAGAAGCGCTTTATGACTGCGGATCGATCGGCCGACGCAAACCAGTCCGATGGTGTATGACTTATCGCCGTCTCGGGCACCTGTTGGGTCTCGAGACGGCTCGCTAGCTATCCCGAACGTAGAGCCGGACCGGTATCAACGTAACCGGTGCTCAGTGCTGACCCCCGCGTCCTTTCCTAGATCACTTTCGGCGAGGTAGAGCGCTCAAAAAAAGGCCCCGCGCTGCTACGCGAAACTTCTCGAAAAATCCTCCAGCGTTTCTGCAATCCGTAACTTGATTTGGGAATTGACAACTCATGTCTCGCGCCTCGATATCACGTTGGTTAGTCAGCTTTAAGCCGTTGCCGGTCGCCATCGGATGGCCTGAGCGTCTGCGGTCGTGTCTTGGCGCGCTGATTGGAATTGCCTTTACCGGCGGTTTGATGTTTGTTTGGTTGGGCAGTGATAGCGGTCTTCCGCTCTTGGTCGCCCCGATGGGTGCCTCAGCAGTCCTATTGTTTGCTGTTCCAGCGAGCCCGCTTGCGCAACCGTGGTCAATCATTGGCGGGAACATCGTTTCGGCGATCGTTGGTGTTGCTTGCGCCAAGGCAATGCCCAACCCAATGGATGCGGCGCCGTTAGCGATCATGCTTGCAATCGCTGGGATGTTTGCGTTCCGATGTTTGCATCCGCCGTCGGGCGCCGTGGCGCTTACTGCCGTGCTTGGCGGCCCCGGTATTCACTCGCTCGGCTATGGCTTCGTGATTGCGCCGATCGCAGTCCAGTCATTCGCCTTGTTGGGCCTTGCGATCGTTTTCCACGCTGCCACAGGACATCGCTACCCGCACGCAGCTTCAAAGCTGAAGGACTTGAGGGCAAGCGCCGCCGAGCGCGCGGCGCACGGCACCCAAAGCTTTACACGCGCAGACCTTCAGGCTGTAATAGGTCGCCGAAAAGAAATTCTGGATATCGACCTTGGTGACCTGGAGTCCTTGCTTGCTGAGGTTCAGCTGCAATCCTACATTCGCACGTTTTCCGGACTGACCTGCGGGGACATCATGTCGACGCCTGCCATTTCGGTACCGCCGACAGCGACCATTCGAGCAGCTGCACGGCTGCTACGACGCAATGACATAAAGGCGCTCCCAGTCGTTGACGACACGGCGGCCGTCATGGGTATCATCACGCGAGCAGATGCCGATAACAGCATTCGACGCGGTCTTACCCGGCAAATGTCGATGTGGCTGGAACAATGTCTATCAGGGCGGCACAGCGAAATGCTGAACGTCTCCAGGATAATGACTGTTCACGTTTCGACAGTCGCCGCCACAACACCAATCGCGAGCTTAGTACCCATCTTTGCGGCGCATGGTCATCACCATATTCCGGTGCTTGATTCGAATGCCAGGCTTGTAGGCATGATCACCCAAGCGGATCTGATTTTCGGGCTATATCAGCAGACGGAACTTCAGCACGAAGCGGCTCAATAAGCTTTTCACGGCTCGGTCAAAACGGGAGCGGATAGTGCAGCATTTGTAAGCGCAATGCTTCGACTGTCCGTTGTTGCGTTCCAGTCCCGAAATGAGGCTTTCGTTGGGCGCGGAGATAGCCCACTAGAGGCCCCAAATGATGTCCGCATGGTGCTTTTGCGCTTCACGTAGCATGTCCAGGAAAGGGAAGGCGCGCTGCGACAGCGATCCGACGTTGTTATCGTAACTATCGCGACCGGAGTAATGCGCGGTTTCATGTTCTGCCGCAATTTTCTGTTGGACTGATATTGCTTCCTCCAACGCGGCGATAGCGCCAGGAACTTCGTCGCTCGCAATCACGCCGTGCGCGTTAAGCCGCTTGCCAATAATGCCAACCAGGAAGCTCGCCAGATCGGTCAGCATCTGCACATCCGGCGCGGCACGGGATTTGAACGTAACTAGCATTGTCGGTGCCCTCCACATTTGTGACCACGTTTAGGTCTGATCTCAGATGACCACATCAGATTTCCGTTTTGAAGTCATCCAAACGCTTGGTGCATACTATCCTATCACGTTGTGATATTAATGTCCTGTTGCTTGATAGCTTTACTAGAAACCCAGTGGACGTTAAAGCCAAACTGACGACAAGAACAAGCGAGCATTGCGAAACGTGGACCCGTCGACAATGAAGGCTGGCGCTCTCGAAAAGCGCCTCGAAGGGCTATTCCCGCCGTCGGCTAATGTTTGAGCATTTTCTGAGTCGATTAGGGCAGGAAATGAGCAGCGCGTCGGTAAGTTAGCGGTCACGCAGAGAAGAAGGAACAACAATAGTGACATATATCACAGCGTGACCTATAATGGAGCTGTCAAGGTCCAATTTTAGTCCTAAGGTGCGGCGAGCAGCGGCGATGGCTTACCTTTTTCGCTGGCGAC
The DNA here is from genome assembly GCF_964252755.1 of Caballeronia sp. LjRoot29. Taxonomy (NCBI): domain Bacteria; kingdom Pseudomonadati; phylum Pseudomonadota; class Betaproteobacteria; order Burkholderiales; family Burkholderiaceae; genus Caballeronia; species Caballeronia sp. LjRoot29. Next base: position 83,071 of record NZ_CAXUPU020000032.1, read on the forward strand.
ACCCTACTTTTTGGAAGGTTGCCAATTGTGCTGATTACCACAAATTTTGAACTCTGCTATTTGATCGGTGTGTTCGCATTGCTCGGGGTCATCCTGATTGGCGCGTTTCTTAGTGCGATTCACCTCGATCGATGGCATCCGAAACTGATCAGCGCAATGGTTGGTGCGCTGCTTGGATTCGCGTTGATTGAGGCAGTGTCGGTTATCACCTGATCGAAGGCGTCTACTATGGTGCCGTTTGAGCGCGTTCTCCTGTGTTATGACGGGACCTCGGAAGGTCGCGCCGCTTTGCAATGCGGCGGCGCATTGGTGCAGCTGCTGCACGCCGAGGCACATTTGCTCGCAATTCTTGACTGCTCTTATTGGGCGAAAGGGTTCGATGTGTTATCGGCCGTGAGCTTCGACTTAAGCGAACAAGCGATGCAGGCGGTTCTTCGGGAAGGCATCGATAAGCTGCGTGGTTTCGGGGTCGCGGCGACCGGGCATACGTTGTTTGGCAACCCTATCGATGAGATTCCTCACCTTGCGAAATCCCTGAACGTAGACCTGATCGTAATTGGTCATCATCGGGAGAGCGTATTCTCGCGCTGGTGGACGGGCGAGAATCATGCATTGCTTCTCGATCGGGTGTCATGCGATGTTCTGTTCGAGGTTTCCGCGACGCCATGCGGATAGCTGGCCGGAGGCTGCGAGCAAGTATTCGATCGTGGCCACGCGCATGGGGTCAAGCGCGTTGTGCCGGACCGGTTTTGTTTTGCGACGTCGGTCGCTCGGGGGCCATACGTTGGCGATCCAGCTTATGACAGCTATCCGCGAGCCATCACCCCCTTTCGCCCCAGGACGGCGGCGAGCACTCTTTATCGTAGCGGACCTCCCTTTGTTCGCGATCGCTGAGTTAATCCAGTTGCCTATCGCAATGCATCCCCTCCCGTGTCGCTTACCGTCCGCTTGCAAGACGCCGCCAGGCGATTTTGCGTGCAGTAAGTGCACCGCGCGGGAGTCGGACATGGCGGCGGGCTTGTGCTCGGTTACGCCACGCCGTCCCGTTACGGCGCGCTGAATCCGGCGGCTGTGTTGAAACCTGCTGCCTATCCCCGAGCCCGGCAAAACGGCCGTGGATCTCCGCTTTTGCCAGTATCTCTTGCGGCAGGAGTTCTACCATTGCGAAGGTAGCCAGCGCTCCTACTGCGATGAGGACGATTGAAGCCACGACAACTGTTTGCATTTTTGCCTCCTTTCGATGACCGCATAAGCGTCCATAGCGACGGTGGAACCTTCCGTGCGCGCCCGGATAAGCGCCGCGGCGTTAGCGCACGGTCGCATCGCCCGTTTCGAGCTTCCAGGGTCAGCGGCTGCCAACGCGCTCACGTGTTACCGTCGCGATTCGCTTGACGAGCGACAAGACATCGCCGCCGCAAGTATGATTTTGCCGAGTGCATTTTTCTTCGTCCAAGACTGGATTCGGATGGAGGCAATAAGAAACGCTTATGGGAGGATGGCATGTTACTTCGCCACATTCGATATCTGATAGCGGTTGCCGAGCATGGGAACTTCACGCGTGCCGCTGAGACGCTTCGGGTGTCACAGCCCGCTCTATCGCAACAGATCCGCCAACTCGAAAGCCGATTAGGTCGGCAACTCTTTGATCGCACCGGCCGGATGGTTCGGCTAACCGATTTCGGATCGGCCTATATCGTCTACGCACGACGTGCCCTGCTCGACCTCGATGCGGGAAGGCGGGCATTAGGCGATGTACGTGACCTGTCGTGTGGTCAGGTCCGTGTCGCCGTGACGCCGACGTTCACTGAATACCTCGTCGGACCGCTCATCGGACGGTTTCGCACCTTGTACCCCGCGATCAGTGTTGAATTGTCCGAGAGTCCGCTAGAGGCCGTCGAGGCGGCGTTGAACAATGACCAAATCGATATCGGAATCGGTTTTTCCGACGTGCGCTCCGACGACATCGACGTAGAGCCGCTCTTCGGCGAGCGATTGACACTGGTTGCCGGTGGCGCACATCCTCTGGCACGGAGTTCGATCACTGTGGTGCCGAATCAGCTCGCCGACATTCCGCTTGCGCTCTTGACGGGCAACTTTGTTTCGCGACGCTATGTGGACGACTATTTCCTCGCACATCGAATTAAGCCAACGATAGCGCTTCAAGCGAATTCAATTAGTGCAGTTCTGAAGCTTATCCGCCGCGGCGAGATCGCGGCCATTTTGCCGAGCGCCATGCAACACGAGCATCCTGACCTGTCATATGTGCCGCTCGATCCGCCCTTTCCCGTGCGCACCGCCGCGCTGCTTCGTCGTCGACACGCATACCATACAGTCGCATCGATTACGTTCTGCGCATTGTTGAGAGAGATGCTACTCACGGGAGAACTTTCGAGATTAAAAGCGTTTGCCACGAGTGACTGAGGCGTCCGCATCGGGCCGAGGGGCTACGTGCGACTAAGCCAGACTGCTCGGAACCGGGCACGTCCTATCTTGCGGAGACGCCAAATCTTCCCTGACACCAGCCATTTCGAGCGTTAAATTTGCGCCCCGTCAAATGGCCGTTTTAGCTCGCGCTAATAAGAGCGAACGATCGCTTCGTCACTGGCTAGAGGTGCCCGCTGGTCGATTACCGTGGCGATCTGCCTTCCAGTCCGGACCCTCTCTATATCAGCAGGTGTCGAACGTGCGCTCGGGGCTGCTTCGTGTGCACCTGACCATCGGTCACGACGCTGTCGGAGTTGTGAGAGCGTCCCGGGCACTGTGATTCTATGTCCTCATCAGCCGTCGAAATGGCAGTTCTCCAACCCCCGGTACGCATAAATGCGAGCGAGTTCGCGCAAATCGAGCGAGAAACTGAGCCTTCGTATTGATGCGTCATAAACGCATAAGCTTTGCGATTTGGCCCGTCGTCCGCTGCATGTCTGAAATTTTGTTCAAAATGATCGGCACAAATGATACGCGCGCGGGGATTTGTTGCGGATGGGCCATACAACCGCCTTGCCAGACGGATCTCCGGTGCGAAGATGCGCAACCCGTTCACACCGCTTTCGATGTTTTCCGATAACTGAGCCCGTCAATTCGAGCAGCGAAACGCCGACTTGGGATCACATTTCTAACCCGCCATCTTTCGGATCCAGGCAGTCCGTGCTTTCAATAATCTCCTGGCGCCGGCGCGGACAAAGCGCCCTTCAATTGCCTACAGAATTCTGTTGTAATACCGCCTTGTTAATGTCATACTGTGATATATATATGCGTCCTATCCAGATCAGGGCGATTCACGAATTGCGGCGGCACTTTTACGCTGCAACAGAAGGCAAGCCGGAAGAAGCGATATGCTTTGGAACTTGGATTTGGTCGTCGCATTCGAATGGGCGTAGCAAGCGTTCCGTTGCTTGCTTTCGGATTCGAGACGACCCAAGCTGCGTCGTTGAAGTCGCCCTCTTTCGCTTTGAGCGCGGCCGGAATTGGCTGGATGGTGGGCCAGATTGGTCCCACGAAGTTCGGTCGTACTTTGCTGCTTCCAGGCCCAGGATTCGATCTCGCGCTACCCTATTTTGGGAGCCGCCGCGCACTCAACCGTCGGGGGTTGCAAGGCCGTGAGTTCGATCTGTACCGTTAGGTTTGGGGTACTCTCGCCATTCGCCAGGCGGGAGATATAAGACGCAGGCGAGGTGCCGTCACATCGGTCCGTTTCGTCCCGTTAATTGAGTCGCCCGTTCGGGAACACACAGTGTACGGCGCCCTAATTTGTTGATCCGGCCGATTCCTGAAGAGACGCAGAAAAGCCTATCCGAGCCGCTACCAACCATTAGGTTTAGCGGCTTCCGACACAAAGCAGCCAAGGGGTATGTTGAATGACAGTCGCCATCGCCCAAACTATCGCGGCAGAAGCAGATCGTTTCTTCGTCAAGAATCCGAAGCGCCGCTATTTTGTTCGGGTCGCCAAAATTGATCTTGCGACCAACTTCTGCAAGCTCTTTATCATCCCCAACGAGACACCCGCATACTACGGGGTAGCCATTGATTGGCGGATCGAAAACGAGCCACGATCGCTTGACGAACTCCTATGCTGGTTCAATACGGACCCTTACGCGGAGTTATTGATCGAGGCGCTATTGCCTGATACCGCTCGTGTAACTGGAGACAACTCGGTAGCTTTATCCAAGCGACGGCTGTTCTCATGAATGCGGATGAGCGCAAAACTTGGAAACCTTGAGGTTAGTGCAAGGCCAGATAGCGCCTTAGCAGGGAGCGTGTGTATTGCGTCGCACAACGCTATCTCGAATCGACAGGATTGTCAGGTCTGGCCCGTGGCGATCCTCGAACGAGTCGTCCAAATTCCTTATTGTCCTTGTTGCGTGCGTGTCGTGCATCCACAACCGATCGCGCGCAACCGGCTTCAACGCGGCGATGAACATTCTTCGGCGAGATGAAAAAGGACGCCGGCTGGTCATAGCGATGGGATTTCCGGGTGACCGTCTTACCAGGCCCGCGCGTTCTTAGGCGCTAGTCAGACTGCCCATTTGAATCTTGCACCGCTGTACGTTTTGCTGCGATCGTGCGATTTCGCGCGATTTCGCGCGAGTCTCGCGTGCCGCGTCCGCGGACGCCCGCAAGGCAGGCATGTGAAGCCCCCGCGCCCGAAACTGGAGGCTTCTGAGCCCATCAAATTTTGATTCAGTTTTGAAGTCGGCTCTGGCTGCATTTCGCTGCTCCCCTTGGACGAAGGAAGCTGGCCCCGCATTATCAAGACTCTGCGCAGCTTCCCGTTGAGTTGAGAAATAGGGAGCTTGGGGCAGTCCTCGGCGCGAACCGGTCGGGACGACAGCAACGGCCGCCGCAATATCTAACTGTTGTCGCGTTACAAGTATTACCCGGAACACGACGCCACTGTGCTGCTGGCGCCTAGCACGGTTCTGCACGGATGCATAACGATTAACCGTGTGCTGTGCTGCGATAGCGGCGCTTTATCGTGACCTTACAACATATCGAGAGTACGGCATGATTCTCGTGAATTCACTTCGTGGCGGAGAAAATGATGCGCTTAGTCGAGCCGATCTACTCGGATACGCCGTCGCGGAGATACCAACGGGGCAGAGAGGCGACGCACGCCGGTAACTGTATGTTGCTCGCCTGGCCGTATCACCCGAGCTCTTACAGCTCATCGCGTTGACCCATTGGAATAAGATCGTGTCCTACAAGACCGTTGAAGATACCATCGGCAACACGCCGCTGGTGCAGTTGCAATCCATCCCTGGTAGCGATATTGGAGAAGCGGGGACCGTGGTACTCGGCAAGCTTGAGGGGTACAACCCCGCGGGTTCGGTGAAGGACCGACCCGCACTGTCGATGATCAAAAAGGCGGAAGCCCGCGGTCAATATCAAGCCGGGCGACACGCTGATCGAATCCACTAGTGGCAACACGGGTATCGCGCTTGCAATGGTGGCTGCTATCCGAGGCTACAAAATGGTCTTGGTCACGCCGGAAGATATCTCAGTGGAGCGCCGCCAAAGCATGGCGGCCTTCGGCGCGCAGATTATTCTGACGCCCGCAACCGGCGGGATGGAATACGCACGAGACCTGGCCGAACAAATGCAACAGGACGGCAAGGGCATAATTCTCGACCAGTTCGCTAATGCTGACAATCCGCTGGCCCACTACGAGACGACAGGACCCGAGATTTGGCGTGACACAGCAGGTCGCGTAACCCATTTTGTCTCCGCGATGGGGACTACCGGCACGATAATGGGTGTGTCTCGATTTCTGAAAGAACAGAGCGGCAGCGTCGAAATTGTTGGAGTGCAACCGGAAGATGGTTCGCGCATCGCAGGCATCCGTAGATGGCCGGAAACCCATACACCAAAGATTTTCGAAAGAACCCGCATCGATCGGATCGAGTCCGTGACTCAGGCGGCGTCAGAGGCAATGGTCCGGCGCTTGGCTGCTGAAGAAGGCATCTTTTGCGGTGTCTCCGCAGCGGGTGCATGTGAAGTTGCTTTGCGGATCGCCCGGCAGCTAGAGGGGGCAACAATCGTTTTCGTCGTATGCGACCGGGGCGACCGATATCTGTCGACCGGACTATTTCCCGCTTAGAGGGTTAGCTGCTCGTTGATGGCGCGATGGTCCCCCGGCGCTGCACGACTGGTTGAACAGATTTCCTACAAGATGCTGTTCCGCTGGTTCGTCGGCCTGCCGATGGACGGGACCGTGTGGGACCACTCGACGTTTAGCAAAAACCGCGACCGGTTGCTTTAACACGATGTGCTGGTGTTGCTTTTTAACGAGACAGTCGAGACCGCGCGCGAGCGCGGGTCTCTTTCTGGGGACCTTAAGCGTCGGCGGCACGTTGATTCGGGGCATGGGCTAGGCACAAGAGGGCTGCGCCCAAGGCAGGTCTAGGCGATAATGCGCCTCCTGAAAAACCGGCGGCGCAGAATGACAACTGGCAGGGACAGAAACGCAGTAACGAGACGCAGCGATCCACGAATGACGTGCAGGCGCGCCCATTTCGCATGAGCAAGGGAACAGGAGCGATGCTCTGTTATATGAGCCACGAGTTGACCGACAACCGACACGACTTGGCGGTCAACGCTGGGGTAAGGCTGACGACGGACACCGCCGAGCACGACGCGGCCGGGTTGGCGCTCGCCGACGCCGCGAGTTGCGCCGCTCGGCATCACGGTCGGCGCTGACAAGAACTGCGACACTGCCGGCTTCGTCGCCAGCTGTCGAGTGAATCGTCACGCCGCATGTGGCGCAAAACGGTGGACGCCCGGGCAGTTCAGCAATTGACGAACGAACTACGCGCTGGGCGGGTTACGCGGTGAGCTAGCAAAAAGTAATCGCATTGCGCAGGTATTCGGATGGGGCAAGACAGTCAGACGAATGCGATCGTATTGCGCACATTAACGCCGCTGTCATTGCTGCGTACCTTCACGTGCTGTTCCATTCGGCCTGCTAAACCATGGTGAATCGACTTTGCGCGCGGAGCAGGTGATCCGAGCACCATACGCAACTGCTCCGCAGGTGCGAAAAGAAGTTGCATGGGGCGGTTCTCAGCACACCGATGTCCGAAGCATGGCCAGTTTCCTTTGGGAGGTAAGCGAGTCTATGAACGAGATCGGAGTACGCGCCAGGTCAACTGCGCACTCACGCAACCCCACCCACACGGGTTTCTTCCAGCCGGCAACGATCGGCGATGACAAGGTCTAGCGCTACCCGGCTATATCCCGGATCTGTTACTCGCGCACGCACCCTGCCACCTTCAATAGCGCGACGCCAAGGACACCGGCCTAATCAGGGACGATCAGAATAGAAATCAACCTGTTCTTAC